>NZ_AKIY01000202.1 GCF_000282615.1 Bradyrhizobium sp. YR681
ACGGCCCATAATCCGGAGTTATGTGCGCCTCTGCCCTATTCTCTCTTTCGCAATCACCTTCCCCCACTATCGTCGCTCCCCGTTTCCCCCGGAGCGTAGCGAAAATGCACCTTCCAATTGCTGTCGACAGCTTCATTCAATTCTGTGTTGTCGAGCGCCGGCTGTCGCCGCACACTTGCGCGGCATATCGATTCGACTTGGCCGATTTCGGGAAGTGGGCCAAGGTCGATCTCGCCGAGATCACGACGGCGAGCCTGAAGGAGTACATGGAGGACATGGCGTCGCGAAAACTGTCGACGTCGACCGTTCGCCGCCGGCTCGCCTGCCTCAAGGCGTTTTTCCGCTACACCAGCGAAGCCAGCGGCCTTGCCAATCCGTTCGACGGCTGGCGGATCAGGATCGCGCGGCGCAAGCAGCTGCCGCGGTCGTTGTCGCGCGGCGAGGCTTCGGCGCTGCTGTCGACCTCGGGGCTTGCTCTGCCGAGGCTGAGCCGGAGCCACCAGGCGATCGAGATCGCGATCCGGCTGATGGTCTCGACGGGTTTGCGCGTCGGTGAATTGTGCGCGTTGCAGCGGGATGACGTGCTGTCGCAAGGCGCCGCGCTGCGTGTTCGCGGCAAGGGTTCACGCGACCGTATCGCCTATGTGTCCGACCCGAAGCTGGCGCTGGATCTGGTCGCCCTGAGCACGCGATCCGTGGCGAATGCCGCGCTGTTCCTCAATCGCGCGGGGCGACCGCTGCGGCCGCACTCGGTGCGCAGCCGGCTGCGCACGCTGGCCGAGCAGGCCGGCTTCCGGCGCAAGCTGACACCGCACATGCTGCGGCACACGGCGGCGACGCTGCTGATCGAGACCGGGGTCGATATTCGGTTCGTGCAGCGGCTACTGGGGCACTCCTCGATCTCGACGACGGAGATCTACACGCATGTCTCGGACGAAGCGTTGCGGACGACGCTGGCACGGGCGAATGTGTTGAGCAGTTTGGGCTGACGGCGGCCACACACTCCGCTGTCATCATCCGCGAAGGCGGATGATCCAGTATTGCCCAGACATCAGTTGGATACGGAGAGGCCTCGGCGTACTGGATGCCCCGCTTTCGCGGAGCATGACGGTGTGGCTTATGGCTTCACCTGTGCGGGCGGGCCGTACGCCTCGCCGTCCTTCGCCGCCTTTGGCTCCCGATCCCCCGCCAGCACGCGCTGCACCGAGACGAAGAACACCGGCACCATCAGCAGCGCCAGGATCACCACCGCGATCATGCCGCCCATCACGATGCTGCCGAGCGCCTGCTGGCTGGCGCCGCCGGCGCCGTGGGCGATGGCCATCGGCAGCACGCCGCAGATGAAGGCAAGGCCGGTCATCAGGATGGGGCGGAAGCGGAGGCGGCAGGCTTCGATGGTGGCCTCGACCAGCGGCTTGCCTTCCTTGCGCAGATCCTTGGCGAACTCGATGATCAGGATCGCGTCCTTGGCGGCGAGGCCGATGATGGTGATCAGGCCGACGGTGAAATAGACGTCGTTGGGCAGGCCGCGCAGCAGCGCCGCGATCACGGCACCGACGATGCCGAGCGGCACGGTGAGCAGCACCGCGAGCGGAATGGTCCAGCTCTCGTAGAGCGCGGCGAGGCACAGGAACACCACGAACACCGAGAGCGCGAGCAGGAACGGCGCCTGCGAGCCCGACAGCTTTTCCTGCAGCGACTGGCCGGTCCATTCATAGCCGAAGCCGCGCGGCAGTTTTCCCGCCAGCCGCTCCATCTCGGCGATGGCATCGCCCGAGGTGAAGCCGGATCTCGCTTCGCCGGAGATGCGCACCGCCGGATAATAGTTGAAGCCGGCGATCTGGGTCGGGCCGCGCGCCCACTCCACCGTGGTGAAGGAGGAGAACGGCACCAGCTGGCCGCGGCTGTTCTTGACGTTGTAGTTGAGGATGTCCTCGGTCCGCATGCGGTCGCGGGCATCGGCCTGCACCACGACGCGCTGCATGCGGCCGCGGTTGGGGAAGTCGTTGATGTAATTCGAGCCGAGATTGGTCGAGATCGTGTTGTTGATGTCCTCGAAGGTGACGCCGAAGGCGCCGGCCTTCTCGCGGTCGATCACGAGATTGACCACGCCGGCCTCGGGCAAGCCTTCGACATAGACCTTCTGGAGCACCGGGCTCGCATTGGCCTCCGCGATCAGCTGGTCGGCGGCGCTCATCAGGGCCGGATAGCCCTTCTGGCCGCGGTCCTGGAGACGGAACGAGAAGCCGGAGGAGTTGCCGAGATTGTCGATCGGCGGCGGCTGCAGCGCGGAGATCTTGGCATCGCGGATCGAGGATCCCAGGTCGCGGTTGATGTCGGCGACGATGGCGGCGGCGGAATCCTTCGGCCCGCGCTCCGACCAGTCCTTCAGGGTGATGAAGGCCTGCGCGGTGTTCATGCCCTGGCCGGAGAAGCTGAAGCCGGTGAGGAAGGTGACGTTGTCGACGCCGGGCCGCTGCGCCAGATATTTTTCGACCTTCTCGATCACCGCCTCGGTGCGGGCATAGGAGGAGTCTGACGGCGTCTGCACGTCGGTGGTGACAAAACCCTGGTCGTCGACGGGCAGGAAGCCGCCGGGCAGATTGACGAAGGCCCAGGACAGGCCGACCAGCAGCGCGACATAGACCAGCATCAGCCGTCCGGTGCGCTTCAGCGAGAAGCCGACGGTGCGGGAATAGCCTTCCTTGCCGCCTTCGAGCATGCGGTTGAACCAGCCGAACACACCCTTCTTCGCATGGCCGTGACCGGCGGCCACGGGCTTGAGCAGGGTCGCGCACAGCGCCGGGGTCAGCGACAGCGCGAGGAAGGCGGAGAAGCCGATCGCGGCGACCATGGTCACCGAGAACTGGCGGTAGATGATGCCGACCGACCCCGGGAAGAACGCCATCGGCACGAACACCGCCATCAGCACCAGCGTGATGCCGATGATGGCGCCCGATATCTGCGACATCGCCTTGCGGGTCGCTTCCTTCGGCGGCAGCCCCTCCTCGCTCATGATGCGCTCGACATTCTCGACCACGACGATGGCATCGTCGACGAGGATGCCGACCGCGAGCACCATGCCGAACATCGAGAGCATGTTGATGGAATAGCCGGCGAGCAGCAGCGTGGTGCAGGCGCCCAAGAGCGCCACCGGCACCACGATGGTCGGGATGATGGTGTAGCGGATGTTCTGCAGGAACAGGAACATCACCACGAACACCAGCACCACGGCTTCAACCAGCGTCGTCAGCACCTTCTTGATCGAGGCCTCGACCACCGGCGTGATGTTGTAGGGGATTTCGTAGGCGATGTTGGCCGGGAAGAAGCGCGACAGCTCCTTCATCTTCTCCTCGACCGCGCTGGCGGTCGCGAGCGCATTGCCGGTCGGCGACATCAGCACGGAGAGGCCGGCGGTCGGCTTGCCGTCGAGACGGGTGTTGAACTGGTAGCTGAGGCCGCCGACCTCGATGCGCGCGACGTCGCGCAGGCGCACCGTCGAGCCGTCGGCATTGGCGCGCAGGATGATGGAACCGAATTCGTCCGGCGAGGACAGCTGGCCCTTGACCAGCACCAGCGCGGAGGTGCGCTGGGTCGAGGTCGACGGCTCGGCGCCGATGCTGCCCGAGGCGACCTGCGCGTTCTGCGCCGAGATCGCCTTGTTGACGTCGTCGGCGGTCAGCCCATAGCCGACCAGCTTGGCCGGATCGACCCAGACACGGAGGCTGCGTTCGGTCGAATAGAGCGTGGCGCGGCCGACGCCGGGAATCCGGCGGATCTCGCCGAGCACGTTGCGGATCATGAAGTCGCCGAGGCCGACTTCGTCGAGGCTGCCGTCGGTCGAGTTCAGCGTGATGATCTGGAGCACGGCGCTGGAGGCTTCCTCGATCAGAATGCCCTGCTGGATCACCGCGCGCGGCAGGCGTGCCTCGACGCGCTTGATGCGGTTCTGCACCTCGACCGAGGCCGCGCTGGTGTCGGTGCCCGGCTGGAAATTGGCGATGATCTCGACCTGGCCGAGCGAGTCGCTGGTCGATTCGAAATTGAGGATGCCGGAGGCGCCGTTGAGCTCCTCCTCGATCAGCCGCGTGACGCTGTTGTAGAGGTTTTCCGGCGAGGCACCGGGATAGCTGGTCGAGATCGAGATCGAGGGCGGCGCGATGATCGGATATTGCGCGATCGGCAGCAGCGGGACCGAAATCGCGCCGATCAGACAGATGAACAGCGCGACGACCCAGGCGAAGATCGGCCTGTCGATGAAGAAACTCGCCATGGCGTATTACCGGGTCAGCTTCTGGGCGTGCCGGTTGTCCGCGGTCGCATCCGCCTCCGACCAGGATTGCGGCTTGACCTTGTCGCCGGCCGCGAACTTCTGGAAGCCTTCGACCACGACCTTGTCGCCGGCCTTCAGGCCTTCGGTGACGAACCAGATGCCGTCCTGCGCCGAGCCGGTGCGCACCGGCTGCACCGCGATGCGGTTGTCGTCCTTGACGACGAACACCTCGCTGCCGCCGCCGCCATTGCGCTGGATTGCCTGCTGCGGCACCGCGATCGCGTCGCTATCGAGGCCCTGGTCGATGCGGACGCGGACATACATGCCCGGCAGCAGCTCGCGCTTGGGATTGGGAAACTCGCCGCGCAGCGTCACCTGCCCGGTATGGGCGTCGACCTTGGCCTCGGAGAACAGCAGCTTGCCGTCGAGCGAATAGATGGTGTTGTCGTCGAGCACGAGCCGTACCTTGGCGGCATCGGCCGCGATGCGATCGAGGTCGCCGCTCTCGAAGGCGCGGCGCAGCTGGTTGAGCTCGTTCACCGACTGGGTGAAGTCGGCATAGATCGGATCGAGCTGCTGGATGGTGGCCAGATTGGTTTCGTTCTGGACCGCGAGCGCGCCTTCGCTGACCAGCGCCGCACCGACCACGCCGTCGATCGGCGCCCGCACGGTGGCGTAGTCAAGGTTGAGCTTGGCGCGCGCAAGGTCGGCCTTGCGGCCCTCGACCTCGGCATGGGCCTGGCGCTCGGCGGCAACGGCCTTCTCGTTCTCGGCTTCGGGCGCGGCGCGCTGGCTGGTGAGCGTGGCGATGCGATGCGCCTGCTGCCTGGCCTGCATCAGCCCGGCCTCCGCCTTGGCGAGCGCGGCCTCGTTGGCCATCACCTCGACCTCGAACGGACGCGGATCGATGCGGTAAAGCGCATCGCCCGCCTTGACCTCGCTGCCCTGGCGGAACAGGCGCTCGACCACGATGCCGGAGATGCGCGGGCGCACGTCCGAGACGCGCGTCGGCGAAATGCGGCCCGGCAGCTCGCGCACCACGGCGCGGGCCTGCGGCTTGACGACGACGATGCTGACGTCAGGATCGGCGGGCTGGGCAGCGCTGACTGCAGAGACGGATTCGTCGCAAGCGCCGAGCAGCGGCGTAAAGGCCGCGAGCATCATTGCAACGCATGCCGTTCGCGCGCGAAGTCCTGACATGAAGTTAAGTGCCCCGATGTTGTTGAAACCGATCACGCATCGTGCGAGCCCCGTTCCGGGCGATTTTCGCGCGACTGATGCCGTCAAAATAGAACGGACTTGCTGCGACGCAACGCATGGCGCGGGCGGCTCATTGCCACATGACTTATCGTGCTGACTTCACGGCGCTTTTCGGGGCTCACCGGATTGTGAGTCGGGTTCCCCCCGCGCGCTGCGACGGAACATCGCAATCAGGGGGCGGCTTTCATCCGGTAGCGACTGACGCCCCATTCAGTTCCATCGGCGTAGCCGAACAGGCCCGAGGCCGCGAGAAAGAACCAGCGCCAGCGCCGCATCCAGACCGCGGTCTCCTCGCCATAGACCTGACGCAAGGCCGCTTCGATGCTGTCGCGATGCGCATCGAAATTGGCGAGCCAGTCGTTGGCGGTGCGCTGATAATGGGTTCCGCTCCAGCACCATTCCTTCTCGATAGCAAAGATGTCGCCGAACTGCCGGATCAGATGATGGCTCGGCATCAGCCCGTCCGTGAAGATGTGCTGTGCGATCCAGTCTTCGCGGTCGGTCCGGTCGCACAGTTGGGAGCCGGAGCGATGGGTGGCGATATGCATGAAGAACCGCCCGTCCGGCGCGAGCCATGACCGCACCCGCGTCATCAGCTTGCGCCAGTTCATGATCCGCTCGAACATCTCGATCGAGACGATGCGGTCGAACTGCCCGTCAGGCGCGAACACGTTCATGTCCGCGGTGACCACGCGGAGGTTCAGCAGCCCGCGCTGCCGGGCGATGTCCTCGACATAGGCGCGCTGCGCCTGCGAGTTCGACACCGCCGTGATCTTCGCGTGCGGAAACTGCCGCGCCATCCACAGCGACAGCGAGCCCCAGCCGCAGCCGAGCTCGAGGATGGTCTGGCCGTCGGCGAGCCCGGCATGCTCGACGGACTGGCGCAGCGCCTCTTCCTCGGCCTCCTGCAGGGTGCTCGCGTCGGTCTTGTAGAAGCAGGATGAGTATTTCAGGTTGGGGCCGAGCACCTGCGCGAAGAACGAGGCGGGCACCTCGTGATGGCCGGCCTCCGCCTCGCCGGCGATCGGCCTTATCATCATCCGGCCGGCGAACGCGGCATCGTCGGCCGCGCCCAGGGCGGACAGGCGTGTTGCCGTGCGCGAACACAGCCGCTGGATCGCGGCGCGGATCACGACGTCAGGCAGAGGTACGCGCTCGGCAGTCCCGATGAGGGCGGACACGACGCTCATGCGACCACTCCGTCTCTGGGAGGCTGGGGCCAAAAACGGGCTAAGCCTGTGAAATCCCGCACTTCTGTAGGATACGCAGGTACCAAAGCGCGGTTTCAGCTTTCGGTTCCGGGCCGCCCCCCGAAATCGGTACATCCGGCGCTTTTTTTGGCCCGGCGCTGTGCCATAGTGCGCCCTGCAATCACGTTCGTAACGGATGATACCGGCCATGCCGTCTGGCGCCTCGCCCCGCTCCTCCATGGATATCGAGTACACAAAACTGTCCTCGCCCAGCGTTTTCCTGGTGCGGATGCTGGTCTTCCTGGTGCTCTGCGCGCTGGTGGGCGTGGTGCTCTACAAGCAGATCATCCAGGCCTTTTTCGCCAATCCCGGGCTCAATGCCCTGATCGGCGGGGTGCTGTTCATCGGCATCATCCTGGCCTTCCGCCAGGTGATCCGGCTCTACCCTGAGGTCTCCTGGGTCAATAATTTCCGCATCGCCGATCCGGGCCTCGCGCCGGCCCGGCACCCCAAGCTGCTGGCGCCGATGGCGATGATCCTGGGCGGCGAGCGCTCGGGGCGGATGACGATCACCCAGACCACCATGCGGCACCTGCTGGATTCGATCGCGACCCGCCTGGATGAAGCCCGCGACATCTCCCGCTACATGACCGGCCTCCTGGTCTTCCTCGGCCTGCTCGGCACCTTCTGGGGCCTGATCGAGACGGTCGGCTCGGTCGGCAAGGTGATCGACGGGCTCAAGGTCGGCGGCGATTCCGGCGCCCTGTTCGACACGCTGAAGGAGGGCCTCGCCGCCCCGCTCGGCGGCATGGGCATCTCGTTCTCGAGCTCGCTGTTCGGCCTCGCCGGCTCGCTGATCCTCGGCTTCCTCGATCTGCAATCGAGCCAGGCCCAGAACCGCTTCTACACCGACCTCGAAGACTGGCTCGCCACCACCGTGCGCGAATACGGCCACGGCGAGGTCGCGGTCGCTTCCGGTGGCGGGGGTGGCGTTGCCAGCGGCGAGCTTCAGGCGGCCGTCGAACGCTTGCGCTCCGTGCTCGAGGAAGGCAGCGCCAGCCGCGGCACCACGGCGGCAATGGCGAGCCTTGCCGAGGCGATCCAGGCACTGGTCTCGCACATGCGCACCGAGCAGCAGATGATCCGCGAATGGGCCGACGGCCAGGGCGAGCAGAACCGCGAGATAAGGCGCCTGCTGGAGCGCATCGCGCGTCAGCCCGAGAAGGGTTGAGGACGAAACGAAGGTCTCGTGCCCCGGACGCGATGCAGCACGACGTGATGCATCGCTGAGCCGGTGCCCAGCACCTTCTGAGTAACAGATGGGTCCCGGCTCTTCGCAGCAGCGTTGTACGCTGCAGCGCGTCCGGGACACGAGAGAACGGAGACGGAAATGGCTCTGGCGCGCGGCCGCCGCGGCGATACCTCGTTCAACTACTGGCCCGGCTTCGTCGACGCGCTGTCGACGCTGGTGCTGTCGATCGTGTTCCTGCTGTCGGTGTTCCTGGTCGTGCAGTTCTTCCTGTCGCAGGAGGTGACCGGCAAGGACAAGGCGCTGGAGCAGCTCAACGCCAAGATCGCCCAGCTCAACGAGCTCTTGTCGCTCGAAAAGCTCGGCAAGCTCACGCTCGACGACCAGGTCTCGTCACTGAAGGCCGGCCTTGCCTCGGCGGAGAGCGAGCGCGACCGCATCAAGGGCCTCTATGACGGTCTCGCCGCCGCCGGCAACGACGCGCAGGGCAAGACCTCCGAACTCGGCAAGGCGCTGGATTCCGAGAAGGCGGTTTCGGCGCGGGCGCTGGCGCAGATCGAGGTGCTGAACCAGCAGATCAGCGCGTTGCGCCGGCAATTGGCCGCGCTGGAAGAGGCGCTCGATGCATCCGAGAAGCGCGACAAGGAATCGCAGAACCGCATCGCCGATCTCGGCTCCCGCCTGAACGTCGCGCTGGCGCAGCGCGTGCAGGAACTGTCGCGCTACCGCTCGGAGTTCTTCGGCCGCCTGCGCGCCATCCTCGGCAACCGTCCTGACATCCGCATCGTCGGCGACCGCTTCGTGTTTCAGTCCGAAGTGTTCTTCGACACCGGACAGGCGGTGCTGCTGCCCGAGGGCCGCGCCGAGCTCGACACTTTGGCGACCGCGCTGATCGAGCTCGACAAGAAGATCCCGACCGACATTCCCTGGGTGCTGCGCGTCGACGGCCATACCGACGTGCGCCCGGTCAGCGGCGCGAACTTCAAGTCGAACTGGGACCTGTCGGCGGCGCGCTCGATCTCGGTGGTGCAGTACCTGGTCTCGCTCGGCGTGCCCGCCCAGCGCCTCGTCGCCGCCGGCTTCGGCGAATTCCAGCCGCTCGACACCGCCAACACGGAGGAAGCCTACAAGCGCAACCGCCGCATCGAGCTGAAGCTGACGGAGCGGTAGTGAGCGCGCTCCACCTCCGCCCCTATCGGCCCGAGGACGAGGCCGCCTCGATCGACCTCTGGCATCGCACCTGGCAGCGGGCCTATCCGCAGATCGATTTTGCCGCGCGGCTGGACTGGTGGCGGGAGCGCTGGAGGAAGGACCTGGTGCCGAAGGCCTCGATCGTTGTCTCCGAACAGAACGGCGTGCTGACCGGGTTCGTCACCATCGACGGCGAGGGCTATCTCGACCAGCTTGTGGTCGATCCCGATCACTGGGGCTCGGATGCGGCGCGATTGCTGGTGGATGAAGCCAAGCGGCTGTCGCCGTCAGAGATCACGCTGCTCGTCAACAAGGACAACGTTCGCGCCATCCGCTTCTACGAGCGCAACGGCTTTGTGAATGCCGGCGACGACGTGAATCCGACCTCGGGCCGGCCGGTGCTGAAGATGATGTGGCGGGCGTGACGTCAGTCACGCAGGGACATCGAGACGTTTGCTATTCGTGCCGGTGACGGCAAGCAGATGGAGAGGATCGATGAAGCTGAGCGACCTGACCAAGGGTTCAACGGTCCTGCTGGGCGTCATCGTCGCCGGATATGTGTCGACGACCTATGTCGACCAGCGTTTTGCCATGCCGGTCAAGACGGCGAGTGTGCCTGCTCCGACAAGCAGCCCAGCGCCAACGAACGGCCCCGCTCCATCGGCGTGCGTCGATGCGGACGGAAGCTGGAAGAACTGGCCGTGGCCGAACGTGCCGACGCTCTCGCCGAAGTGCAAATAACCCCGCTGCCAAATCAAATCGCGAGAACTACCCCATGCTCATTGTCAAATTCCCGGCGAACCGGCGCGCCGACCTGTAGCATCGCAATATGATCTCTCGACGTCATCTGCTGCGAGCGCCCTTGATGTTGCTGGCAGCTCCTGCGCGGGACGCCATCCCCGCCGGATCGCACGGACCAGCGGTTCGCGTGGTCGCCGATACCCCGAACAGCTTCTACGTCATGTCGCAGAACGTGCGTGGCACCGCTTTTGCCTATCATTTCATTCGCAACGTAGGTGGCAATTCGGCAACCGATCTTGCCGGCTCCTGGCCAAATTGGCGGTATGCCGGTTGCGCCGAATTCCCGAGCAGCTTGATGCCCTCAAGGGCAACGCCGTTGCGGACGTTCTCGAACGACATCGGGGCGCAAGACTACGCTTTTGTGTTGCCGACATCCGTGGGCAAATTCGCCGGGTCATATCACGGCGTTGGAGCGGGCGGCTCGCTGACGGCCGAGTCTCTGACAATTGACGGGCAGGCTTTCGACCCGATCTCGAGCGGCGCGATCGGCAGCGAGATTGTTCTCGCGCACAGCGTCTCGATCACCGATGGCACCAGCACCGTCACGGTTACTGGCTTCAAGGTCACAATCAACGCGAGTGGGATATTCTTCGACCCCGGGACGATCTCCTCCGCGGCCGCGCTGCCAACTGCCTATATCGGCATGGGCATTGCGACGGGGACATTCGACGAAGGGACCTTCACGCTGTCCAGTGGCGGCACCGAGTACAAGGTGCCGATCTCGGTGGGCTCTACGACCTACGGCCGCATTTACCTGCAAAAGGCCAACATGGTCAGCCTTCGTCGAACTTCGGACGGAGCGACCGTGCGGTTTACGACAAATGCACCGACGATCTCGGGCTATCGCAGAACATCTGTCGTGCGGGACGCCAACCTTGACCGATCGAAGTTCTACTTCGACTTCGGAAGCTCGAACGCGGCGTTCGGCTCGGTGACCGGAATTGCATGGTCGCAGACCTGTGAACTTGGTGCGACCAACGCGACTGCGTTCGCAGCCAACCTGATCACGAACGGGACGTTCAGCTCTGACGTGACCGGATGGACGGCTACCCACGGCGGCGGCAACATTGCATGGAACCCAGCCAATGGGGGCGTGCTGCGACAGACCCGGCATGCGGCTGCAATCGATGCCGGAGCGGTCCAGGCCGTGCCGACGACCATTGGCGTGCCTTACCTGTTGGCCGCCGAGACCAGTTATGCGCCGACTGTCGAAGGCTCATATTTGAACCCGTGCTCGATGGGTTTGTCCAACGCCGCCGGCGGCAGCACATCAAACCCAACCCCGGCTTATCCCCCGGTCGCCTTCGATCGGAATGGCTACAACGCGCACATCGTCATTCCAACCGCCACTACTCAATATGCCATGCTGCTGATGCGGGCGGGGGTAGCGTCCGGCCAGGACGCGATCATTGACACCTGCGATTGGGACAACGTGTCGATGTTCCCGCTATTGCCTTAGCGGCGCTCCGATCCGATCGGCTGTTCGGGTGAACCTGGTCCTGACCCCGAGGTTCCGATGGGCTGACCATTTGCAGAATGGCCGACTCCAACGCCGGGGGCGCTGACGGCACCTGGGGCCGTCTCGGCCGGTGCGGTGTTGGCGCCGGTCACGGCCTTCGTCGTAGCGCTGGCGTTATTGGTGTTGGTCTGTGATTGCTGAGAATTGGTGCTATTGGGATTCGATGGAGCCGAGGATGCTGCTGTGCTTGATATCCCCCCGCTCGGTCCGTTCGGATTGAAATAGTTCGTCGGATGATTTGGCGTCGCCTGCGGCTGACTCGCACTTGAAGTTGACGAGTTTGCGGAGTTGCCGCCCGCAGAGGTCCCCGCCGCGCTTCCTCCCGACCCCGTGGCCGCACTACCGCCCGACCCCGTAGCGGCACTGCCGCCCGACCCCGTAGCGGCACTGCCCGCCGATGAGCCGCCTGCGCCGGCTGCTGCTCCTCCACCGGCTCCGCCGGCTCCACCTCCCCCTCCGCCACCTCCACCTCCCCCACCTTGGGCGAACGCGGATGATGAGAAGGCAGCGCAGGCCAGCGCAACGATGAGGATCTTATGGTTCATGACAGTCTCCCTGGAACGGAGAGACAATTTGCGTGCAGGCTTGGTAGTTCCTCCGCGGCGAAAGTTACACGCCAAACGCGGATCCGCTCGCCAAGGAAAATCTTCGAGGCGCGTCACAACTCCTTTAAAGTAGCCAGGCGATCACCTGCCAGCTGACCCACACCATCGCGGCGATCCACGCGATCATCGCGATGCCGATCACACCGAAATAGGCGATCGGGAGAAGAGATTTGCCGAGCCGCCCGCCCTCGCCAATCGAAGCCAATTCCCCGGTTCTGTCGAGCATATCGAGATCCTGTCGTTTGGCGGAAAATATTGGCAGCGGGGCAGGAGGCACAACCAGTCCCTGCGATTAACCTCACCGGTCAACCTTAAGGCCGGTCACGTGAAAAATTGGCCGGAGGTCTTCTTCAAAGGCGATCATGGTTGACGCGCGAAGGATCGGGCCCTGGCGGTCCCGCACCTCGATCCGTCCCGTAATGCGACCATCAGCACACGGTCCAGTATTGTTTGACCGAGCGCCTCGAGCGCCAGACGTCTGGCATCGTCGATTCCAGGGAGATCAACGCCGTCATCGTCGATCTCGATACCGGCATCGTCGTGATAATCGAAGTAGACCCTGGGCATGAGGCGCTAACTTGGCCCATGCCGTCGAGTTCCTGTTTTTCCCGACCTCAAGCAATTCCAGTTTTCGAGAATGCTTCACGGGCCGCGATCGAGATTCGGCAGCCGCCTGGGGATGCTCTCAGGCGGTATCTGTGACACGCGACGATGTTCCGCGAGCAGCATCGCGGGGGTGCTTTCGCACTATTTCGACGGAGCCGGCCGCATTTGCTCTGCGGGCAATGAAGGAAGCCCGAAACTGGTTCGGGCATCATCAGTGTGCCACGGTCGCCAGGCCGGCTCCGCAGCGACGCGCCGCGCATCTTCAACGCGTTCCGCCGCGATCTTTTCGCGATGGGTCAAACCGGTCAGAGGGTCTCGTTCTTCAACTTCGGCCGCGAAGCTGGAACTGGTCGCCATGGCGAGTAGCGCGAAGGCCAATTTGAGTGTCTTCATTGCAGGAGCTTATACGAGATGCGGCGATAAAGGCCGCCTTTGTTCAACCGCAATTGAACGACCCGTGCGGGCCTCGGCTTCCGCCAATAGAGGGGGAATTCAGTACGCCGGCGCTTCTCGATTTATCATTGCTGCCTCGAAAGACACGATCGCCCGCCTGCGCGGGCGATGACACCCTGAGTGTGGCAGCGTTTTGAACGCCTGAGCCTCACGCCCCCTCGAACTGCAACCTCGCCAGCCGCGCGTAGAGCCCGTTCGCGGCCACGAGCTCGGCATGCGTGCCCTGCTCGACGATCTTGCCCTGGTCCATCACCAGGATGCGGTCGCAGGAGAGCACGGTGGCGAGGCGATGGGCGATCACGAGGGTGGTGCGGTGGCGCATCAGCTCTTCGAGCGCGGTCTGCACCAGCGTCTCGCTTTCGGCGTCGAGCGCGGAGGTTGCTTCGTCGAGCAGCAGCAGCGGCGCATCGCGCAGGATGGCGCGGGCGATGGCGATGCGCTGGCGCTGGCCACCGGAGAGCGTGACGCCGCGCTCACCCAGCGGCGTGTCGAAACCTTCTGGCAGGCGGCGGATGAATTCGGCGGCATGCGCGAGCTCGGCCGCGCGCTCGACCTCGGCGTCGGTCGCATCGGGCCGGCCGAACCGGATGTTCTCGCGGGCGCTGGCGGCGAACACGTTGGATTCCTGCGGCACCAGCGCGATACGCGAGCGGAAATCGCGGGGATCGGCGGACTTCACCGGCACGCCGTCGAGCGAGATCGCGCCATTGCGCGGATCGTAGAAGCGCAGCAGCAGATGGAAGATCGTGCTCTTGCCCGCGCCGGAGGGACCTACGATCGCAACCTTCTCGCCGGGGCGCACCGTGAAGGATATCGCGTCGAGCACGTTGACGTCCGGCCGCGCGGGATAGGAGAAGCTGACATGATCGAAACCGACTTCGCCACGCGCCGGCACCGGCAGCGCGCGCGGCGATGCGGGCGCGGCGATCTCGGGCTTCACATGCAGGATCTCGAACAGGCGCTCGGCGGCGCCTGACGCCGCCGACACCTCGCCCCAGACCTCGCTGAGCTGGCCGAGGCCGGCGGCGGCGAAGGCCGCATAGAGCACGAACTGGCCGAGCCGGCCCGGCGTGATCGTGCCGATCAAAACGTCATGCGAGCCGATCCAGAGGATCGCGACCACGCTCGCGAACACGATGAAGATGATGATGGCGGTGAGCACGGCACGCGCCTGGGTCGAGGTGCGCGCGGCCTCATAGGCCTGCTCGACCTCGCCGCCAAAACGCTTCGCGGCCAAGCCTTCGCTGGTATAGGCCTGCACGGTGCGGATCGAACCGATCAGCTCGCCGGCATAGGCGGAGGCGTCGGCGAGCGTGTCCTGCGCGTTGCGCGACAGCCGCCGCACCCAGCGCCCGAAGGCGACCAGCGGCAACACGATCAGGGGAATGGCGAGCAGCACGAAACCCGAAAGACGCGGGCTGGTGATCACCATCATCGCCGCAGCGCCGAAGAACATCATCAGATTGCGCAGCGCGATCGAGACCGAGGCGCCGACGGCGGATTTGATCTGCGTGGTATCGGCCGTGAGCCGCGACACCAGCTCGCCGCTACGCGCGGAGTCGAAGAAGGACGGCGAGAGCGAGAGCAGGTGGGCGAAGACGTCGCGGCGCAAATCGGCGACGATGCGCTCGCCGATCGTCATCACGAGATAGTAGCGCGCGGCGCTCGCGAGCGCGAGCACCGCGACCACCGCGATCATCACCGAGAAGTAGCTGTTGATCAGCGCGATGCCCTCAGGCGTCAGACCAAAATCGATCATCCGCCTCACGGCGATCGGCACCAGCAGCGTCGTCAGCGCGGCGATCGTCAGCGCGACGAAAGCCAGTGCCGCCCGGCCACGATAGCGGGCCACATAGGGCGCGAGCGCCAGCAGCGGCCGCAGCTTGGCGCGGCTCTTGGCGGGCTGCTCGATCAGCTCGGCTTCGATCGACGGGGCTTCTGCCGGCCCGGTTTCAAGCCGTTCTACTGCGCTCATTGGAATCCGACCAAAAGAGAGACGTTTGCTCCACATAGGCCGGTGCAGGGGGAGTGGCAAATCCGGGATGTCCCTTAGGGGACGGCCCGGTTCTCAAGTCCCCACAATGGCTTGTTTTAAGGGGGCCTGTGGGGTATAGACCCGGCCAAATCCGTCATTCGATAGCCACCCAAGCAAGGCGCCGGGCGCCCTAGGAATTGCCATGAAAGCCGAAATTCATCCGAATTATCATACGATTAAGGTCGTTATGACCGACGGGACCGAGTACCTGACCCGCTCCACCTGGGGCAAGGAAGGCGACACGCTGAACCTCGACATCGACCCGAAGTCGCACCCGGCCTGGACCGGCGGCAACGCCCAGATGCTCGACCGCGGCGGCCGCGTCTCGCGCTTCCAGAAGAAGTTTTCGGGCTTCCTCAAAAAGGATTGATCCGGCCTGCAAGGCTGGAGACGAAAAACGCCCCCGGAGAGCCGGGGGCGTTTTTGTTTTGGGGGTGTCGCGTCGCTACCAGACCCGTCGTCCTGAGGCGCGAGTGGCGCGATGCAAGACATTGCGCCGGGAGCCTCGAAGGATGGACGGCCGAGATGCAGCAGCCGGGCCGTCGCCCTTCGAGGGCCGCTGAAGAAGCGGCCACCTCAGGGTGACGGTTCACCATCAAATGCGCGGATAGAAAATTACCGCTCGAACGCCGCCTTCAGCGCGTTGAGGTGCGGCACCAGCGGGTTGCCGATGGCGATGTGTTCGGCCGGCGGGGTGTGGATGGTGGTGTCGAGACGGCGCACCCGGGTCTGAAGGCTCATCGAGCGGTGGATCAGTTCCTGGAGCTGCAAGGGCAGCTTCTCGATGGTATCCGTGGGGCCGGGATCGGCGGCGCTGAGCTTGACCTTGGTCTTCTCGCGGTTGGCCTGGACCAGCGTCATCTCGCCTTCCTTGACCGCGCGGTGCAGCAACAGCCACGAGGCGAGCTGCATCAGGCGGGTGGTGAGGCGCATGCTCTCGGTGGCGTAAGTGAGGCTGACGGCGCGATCCAGCGCCTTGGCCTCGGTGCGGCCGGCGCCGTCGAGATAGGCGGCGGTCTCTTCGACCAGGTCCATGCCCTCACGGAACAGGACACCGAACGCCGCAGAATTGGTGAACCGCTCGCTGAGTTGAACGAGAGCACCTTCGGCTTGCAAACGTTCCATGGTTAACGCCCCTTACGCAACTGTTTACCCACCCGGCTTTGGCGCCGGCTTTATGATGAACAAATCATTGCGCGGGCGGGACGCGGAGTCCAGCGACAAGCGCGGATATGGTTTCCGCGGGTCTTTCCTTGGAATTCAACCCGGGCGAGACGCCGCGGAATGGGACAGGACGCAAAAAAGAGCCGCCGGAAAACCGGCGGCTTTGAAAGTTGATAACAGGGAGGCGTCAAACAGAGTGGACAGGAGCCACTCGGTGTCCAAACGAGGACAGTTCCAAGTCATAAAGCCGAAAGCTTAATCGGGAGTAAACGAGCGAATTTTTTGAGGGTTCGTTAGCCATGTCGGCCAGAGGCCGAGCCCGCTGCTATGATGATCTCCCTCCCGTCATTCCGGGGCGCGACGAAGTCGCGAGCCCGGAATCCATAATCACAAGCGGATGGAGCGGCCCGCGTCGATTAGCCTGCCCCTTTCAACGGCCTGTGGTTATGGATTCCGGGCTCGGCACTGCGCGCCGCCCCGGAATGACGACGGCATGGGTCCCGGTTCGGTGCGGCAGCGCTACGCGCCGCAGCGCGCCCGGGACACGAGATGAGAGTTCGGAGCCTACGACTTGAAAATACTGTTCGCCGCATCGCGGGAGGCGCGCTTCCTGGTGGCGGCGTCTTCCAGCCTTGTGATCTCGGTCTTGAGCAGGGCGACGCGCTCGGTCAATTCCTCGACTGACAACAGTGAGAGATCCTGTCCGATGTCATGGCTGATCTTCCTGCGCGGCTTGTCGTCGTCTTCCATCGGCATTGTCGTTCCTCCTGCGTTCGCATCACAAGCGGCTGAGGCGGTTGCCAGCTTGGACCGCGCTGGCTAAGCAAAGGCCTCGTTTCCTCCCGCACCTTTGCTCAAGGACACATCATGGACAAGCTGCCCGCGCAAATGACCGTGGTCGCCATTTCCAAGCCCGGCGGACCGGAGGTGCTGGTGCCGGAACAACGCAGCCTGCCGCAGCCCGGCCCCGACGAGATCCTGGTCAAGGTGCAGGCCGCCGGCGTCAACCGGCCCGACGTGGCGCAGCGCTCCGGCGCCTATCCGCCGCCGCCCGGCGCCAGCGACCTGCCCGGCCTCGAAATCGCCGGTGAAGTGGTCGCCGTCGGCAGCAACGCCAAGCGGCACAAGGTCGGTGACATCGTGATGTCGCTGGTTGCCGGCGGTGGCTATGCACAGTACTGCATCGCGCAGGACGGCCAGGCCATGAGCGTGCCGCCATCGCTGTCGATCAAGGAAGCCGGCGCGCTGCCGGAAACCCTGATGACGGTCTGGCACAACGTGTTCGAGCGCGGCGGGCTGAAGGCCGGCGAGACGCTGCTGATCCACGGCGGCTCATCCGGCATCGGCACCATGGCGATCCAGCTTGCGAAGGCATTCGGCGCAAAGGTGTTCGTCACCGTGGGATCGCAGGACAAGATCGACGCCTGTCTCAAGCTGGGTGCCGACCGCGCCATCAACTACAAGACCGAGGACTTCGTCGCCGTGATCAAGGAAGAGACCGACAAGGTCGGCGTGAACCTGATCCTGGACATGGTCGCCGGCGACTATGTCGACCGCAACTACGACGCAGCGGCGGTCGATGGCCGCATCGTGCAGATCGCGACCCTCAACGGCCCCAAGATCAGCGTCAATATCGCCAAGGTGATGGTCAAGCGCCTGACGCATACCGGCTCGACCCTGCGCCCCCGTAGTAATGCGGACAAGGCGGCGATGGTCGCCGCAATCGAGGCGAAAGTGATGCCGCTTTTGCGCGAAGGCCGGGTCAAACCGCTGATGGACAGCTCTTTCCCGCTGGAAAAGGCATCCGACGCCCACCGGCGCATGGAGACGAGCGCACATATTGGCAAAATTGTGTTGGAGGTCTAGGCCAACGGCCCAGCCGTGACGCCGGAAACCCTTTGATTTTCCTTGCTTTCGTGGCATCTATCGCGACGCACCGAACCACTTCCGTCCGGTCTGAAATCGTCTTTTAGAACCTTCTTGCACACAGAGTTTGCGTCGAACGCGGAGAGCTGACCTTGCGTCTGATCAGGTGCCTCGCGCCCATCGCGCTGGGCCTCATGATTCTCGTCGCCGCGCATCCCGCGCGCGCGCTCGACGCCGTCAGCGTCCGCGGTGACGCGCCCGCGATCGACCTCACCGGTGTGCTCGAGCATCAGCGCAGCGATGCCGATCGTATCCAGGTCTCGACCGCGCCCGGCACCGACGGCATCGTCCGCCGCATCGAGGTGCGCGCCCGCGAAGGTGGCCAGAACTGGGTGGTGTTCGCGCTCGCCAACAACACCGACGACCAGCTCGACCGCCTGATCGTCGCCCCGCATTACCGCATCGTGTCGTCCGGCCTGCTGTGGCCCGACCTCGGCCTGTCGCGCATCGCCACCATCACGCCCTCGACCGGCGACCGGCCGGAGCGGCAGGAAAGCCCGACCGCCGACGTGTTCCGCATCACGCTCGACCCCGGCGCCGTCATCACCTTCGTCGCGGAACTGCGCACCGACAAGCTGCCGCAGCTCTATCTGTGGGAACCGGAAGCCTACAAGGACAAGGTCAACTCGTTCACGCTGTACCAGGGCATCGTGATCGGCATCTCCGGCCTGCTTGCGCTGGTGCTGACCATCCTGTTCGTCGTCAAGGGCAGCATCATGTTCCCGGCGGCCGCGGCGCTGGCCTGGGCGGTGCTGGTCTATATCGGCGTCGATTTCGGCTTCTGGGGCAAGGTGCTCGACATGTCGAACAACGCCGAGCGCATCTGGCGCGCGGCGGGTGAAGCGATATTGGCGGCGACGCTGCTGGTGTTCCTGTTTGCCTATCTCAACCTCAGTCGATGGCATGTGCGCTATTCGCACATCACGGTGGGCTGGCTCGCGTTCCTTGGGTCCCTCGTTGCGCTCGCGCTGTTCGATCCGGCGGTGGCCTCCGGCATCGCGCGCATCTCGCTGGTGCTGATCGCCTTCGCCGGCTTTGCGCTGATCGTCTATCTCTCCACCCACGGCTTCGACCGCGCGGTGCTGCTGATCCCGACCTGGTTCCTGCTGGTGGTCTGGGTGGTCGCGGCCGGCATGACGGTTGCGGGTTCCGTCACCAACGACATCGTCGGCCCTGCCCTGCTCGGCGGCCTCGTGCTGATCGTGATGCTGATCGGCTTCACGGTGATGCAGCACGCTTTCGCGGGTGGCGGCGCCACCACCGGCGTCGTCTCCGACATCGAGCGCCGCGCACTGGCGCTGGCCGGTTCCGGCGACCTGATCTGGGACTGGGACGTTTCCGCCGACAAGGTTTTCACCAGCCCCGAGACCGAATCCCTGCTCGGCCTCAAGCGCGGCACGCTGGAGGGACCGGCGGCGTCGTGGCTGGAAGTGCTGCATCCGCTCGACCAGGACCGCTTCCGCGCCGCGCTCGACAGCGTGCTCGACCAGCGCCGCGGCCGCCTGGTGCAGGATTTCCGCCTGCGCACGCCGGACGGCCATTTCATGTGGTTCGCGCTGAAGGCGCGCCCGGTGGTCGGCTCGGACGGCGAGGTCTCGCGCGTGGTCGGCACGCTGACCGACGTCACTGAGCTGCGCAACGCCGAGGAACGCCTGCTGCACGATTCCGTGCACGACAACCTCACCGGCCTGCCCAACCGCAAGCTATTCATGGACCGGCTCGGCGGTGTCGCGAATTTCGCCAAGTCCATGCCGACGCTGCGGCCGACGTTGATGGTGATCGACCTCGACCGCTTCAAGCAGGTCAACGATTCCGTCGGCATCGCGGTCGGCGATTCCATCCTGCTGACGCTGGCCCGCCGCCTCACCCGCATCCTGAAGCCGCAGGACACGCTGGCCCGGCTCGCCGGCGACCAGTTCGGCCTGATCCTCCTGTCCGAGCAGGATCCGGCCCGCATCACCGCCTTCGCCGAGACCATCCGCAAGACCATCCGCGCGCCGATCGCCTTCAACGAGCGCGAGATTTTCCTGACGGCCTCGATCGGCCTCGCCCTGTCTGATCCTCAGACGCAATTGACGGATGAGATCATCAAGGACGCCGAGCTTGCGATGTATCATTCCAAGCGCATCGGCGGCGACCGCATCGACGTCTACAAGCCCGCGATGCGCGCGCGAAAAACCGACCGGCTGACGCTGGAGAGCGAGCTGCGCCGCGCCATCGAGCGGCAGGAGCTCACCACCCTGTACCAGCCGATCGTGCGGCTGGAGGATCGTTCGGTCGCCGGCTTCGAGGCGCTGGTGCGCTGGGATCATCCGAAGCTCGGGCGCATGGCGCCGTCTGAGTTCATCAGCATCGCGGAAGAGACCGGCCTGATCGTCGACCTCGGCATGTTCGTGCTCGACCAGACCGCAAAACAGCTCTCGATCTGGCAGCGCGCGATGCGCTCGCGCGAGCCGATCTTCGCGAGCGTCAATGTCTCCTCGCGGCAGCTTTTGCGCCACGATCTGATCCACGACATCCGCACCGTGCTGTCGCGCTCCTCGGTGGCGCGCGGCACGCTGAAGCTGGAGCTGACGGAATCGCTGGTGATGGAGAATCCGGAGCACGCCGCGCAAATGCTGACGCGGATCCGCGAGCTCGGCACCGGGCTGTCGCTCGACGATTTTGGCACCGGCCATTCGTCGCTGGCCTATCTCCAGCGCTTCCCGTTCGACACCATTAAGATCGACCAGTCCTTCGTGCGCACCACCAACCGCGGCACCCGGCCCGTGATCCTCAAGTCGATCATCGCGCTCGCGCACGACCTCGGCATGGACGTGGTGGCCGAAGGCGCCGAGACCGATTCCGACGCGGTCGAGCTCTACCAGATGGGCTGCGAATACGCGCAGGGCTTTGCCTTCGGCGAGCCGATGGACGCGGATGCCGCGATGCGGCTGCTCACGGAAGTGCGACTGGAAGCGGCGAGCTGATCTCGCTATTCGCGCGCAATATCAAACCGTCATCCTGAGGCTCGTCCTGCGTTGCAGGACGAGCACCTCAGGATGACGGCGAGAGATTTTGGCGCGCCACATCAACCTCGAGGTCGGCAGCTTCGCCGCCGCGCTACCGCCGCCGGTCGCTCTTCAGCTTCGTGAACCGCACGCTCTGGCCGTCAGGCATCCGCATCGCCTTGAAGCCCGCAGTGAGGCAGGCCTCGCGCTGCGGCATCTGGATATCCGGGCTGCGCGAGGTGTCCCACCAGGAGGCGCGGTTTGCCGCGCGCGGCAGGGCCGCGCCGATGATCTCCTCGATCTGCTCGTAGGTCAGCACGAATTCGGCCTGCTTGTGCCGCATCAGATAGTCGCGCAACGCGTCGTAGTCGTTCACGATCGTCCTCTCGTCTGAGGCTGCCCAAAACCGGCAGCCGCATAAACAGTTTCTTAACTCATTGCGGCAGCGACGTCCTGCCTTAAACACTACTCAAGCTTTCGGGCGCATCCATCTGGATCGGGAGCAAACGATGCTGTCTGGATGGCGCGACGACACGGCCCGGCGGCCGTGGCGGATTTCGGCGAAATGGCTGATCATCTCGTCCGTGGTGACGGTGATCGGCTTTTCCGCCATTTGCGTCAACGTCATGCTCGACATGCGCCGCGGCGAGGAGGCGCTGGCCCGCCAGACGCTGGAGAACCTCGCGACATCCATCGAAGCCGACATCAGCCGCAACATCGAGATCTACGACCTCTCGCTGAAGGCGGTCGCGAGCAACATGCTGCTGCCCGAGCTCGCCACGGTCTCAAAGACGGTGCGTCACCTCATCCTGTTCGATCATGCGACCACGGCGCGGCATTTCGGCGCCATCCAGGTGTTCGATGCGGACGGCAAGCTGACCATCGACGCTTCCACGCTCGATCCGCGCCCCGACAATCGCAGCGACGAGGACTATTTCAAGGTTCATCGCGACAATCCCGGCGCCGGCCTCTTCATCAGCCGTCCCATGCTGTTCCGCGGCGCCTATTCGATCGTGTTGAGCCGGCGCATCAGCGACACCGACGGCGGCTTTCTCGGCGTCGTCGCGGGCTCGATTCGCTTCAGCTATTTCCACGAATTGTTCGAGCGGCTGAACCTCGATCCCGAGGACACCATCACCGTGCTCAAGCGCGACCGCACCATCATGATGCGGCGGCCGTTCGATCTCGACGTGATCGGCAAGAACCTCGCCGAGCGCCAGGGTTGGAAATCCGAGAATCTGCGCGTCGGCGCCTCCTATGCGGGCCAGGGCCCGGTCGATCCGACGCCGCGGCTCTATGCGCGCAGCGGCGACACCGGCCCCCTGTTCGTCGTGGCCGGCAAACCCTTGAGCCTCGTGTTCGACCTCTGGCGGAAGGAAGCCATTCGCATCGGCGCCGTGGTGCTGCTGCTGGCGCTGTTCCTGCTGGGATCGGCGATCGTGCTCGCGCGCGAGATCGGCCGCCGCGCCGAGGCCGAAAGCAAGCTCGAGGAGATGGCGACGACGGACGCGCTCACCGGCCTGAAGAACCGCCGCAAGTTCGACTCCGTCATCGACACCGAGTGGCGGCGCGCGATGCGCCACAAGACGCCGGTCGCGCTGTTGATGATCGATGCCGATCACTTCAAGGCCTACAACGACACGTTCGGCCACCAGGCCGGCGACCAAGTGCTGGTCGGCATCGCCATCTGCATTTCCGATTCGGTGAGCCGCGCCGGCGACTGCGCCGCGCGCTATGGCGGCGAGGAATTCGCCGTGCTGCTGCCGAACACATCGGCGACAGACGCGTTCAAGGTCGCCGAGGCGATCCGCGGCAAGGTGCAGGGCTGGTCCGACGACCAGGCAAGCTCGACGGTGTCCTGCGGCATCGCGAGCTTCGTGCCCGCCGTCGGCATGGATTGGGCGGTGCTGGTCGCCGCCGCCGACAAGGCGCTCTATGCGGCGAAGGCGGGTGGACGGAATCAGTCGGTGGTGGCGAGCCTGCCGAAACTGTCGCTGGTGGCGTGAGGCGTGGTGGTGTGAGGGCGTGAGGGCGTGATGCGCGCCACACCACAGATGTCGTCCCCGCGAAGGCGGGGACCCATACCGCGGAATCTATCGATCGTTGTCGGTAGCGGTACCGAACAACGAGTCTTCGCCAAACCGCTCCCTGTGGTTATGGGTCCCGGATCTGCGCTTCGCTTGTCCGGGACGACAGCGGAATGTGTGGCAGCTACTGCCCGAGATACTTCTTCATCTCCGCGATCAGCCCGTCGCGCAGCTCCGGCCGCTTCAGGCCGTAGGCGATGTTGGCGCGGAGGAAGCCGGGCTTGGAGCCGCAATCATGGCGCTCGCCCTCGAACTCGACGCCGTAGAATTTCTGCGACTTGGCGAGGCCGATCATGGCGTCGGTGAGCTGGATCTCGCCGCCGGCGCCGCGCTCCTGGGTCTCCAGGATCTTGAAGATCTCGGGCTGGAGGATGTAGCGGCCGGTGATCGAGAGGTTGGAGGGCGCGGTGCCCTTGGCCGGCTTCTCGACCATGCCGTCGACCTCGAACATCTTGCCGGTGCGCTTGCCGACGCCGCAGATGCCGTATTGATGGGTGAGATGGTCGGGCACCGCCTCGACCGCGATGACGTTGGATTTCTCGCCGAGCGTCGAAGCCGTCTCGATCATTTGCTTCAGGCAGCCGGTGGTGTTGAGCACGAGCTCGTCGGGCAGCACCACCGCGAACGGCTCGTTGCCGACGATGTCGCGCGCGCACCAGACTGCGTGGCCGAGGCCGAGCGGCGCCTGCTGGCGGGTAAAGCTGACGGCGCCGGCTTCCGGCTGGTTCGCCGCCAGGATCTCCTGCTCGGCCTTCTTGCCGCGCGCGGCCAGCGTGGAGTCGAGCTCGAACATCTTGTCGAAATGATCTTCGATGACATTCTTGTTGCGGCCGGTGACGAAGATGAAATGCTCGATGCCGGCTTCGCGCGCCTCGTCATAGACGTACTGGATCAGCGGCTTGTCGACGATGGTCAGCATTTCCTTCGGCATCGCCTTGGTGGCGGGCAGGACGCGGGTGCCGAGGCCGGCGACGGGGAATACGGCTTTGCGGATTTTCATGGGATCGATCGAATACCTGAGGAGATACGTGACGGGTGCAATGGCTTCTTGCTACCTTGTTTGCAGCCGCTAACAAAGGCGGATGTGGGGCCTCGCGATCACAGAGTTAAGAAAAAAGCAGCCAACAAAATTTCACCTTTGTTAAGCTATTGGCAACCGTAACCGGGCCTCCTGAGGGCGGATTTTCAGCCGGACAGGCAGGGTATGATGCAATCAGTGGCAGCGCTGGCGAAACGTGCTGGATTTATGACCGGCGTAACAATCGTTACGGCCGTCCTGCTGATGCCGGCCGGCGTGAACGCCCAGTCGCAAAATGGCCTGTCCAACCTGTTCGGCGGTATTTTCTCCGGCCCGAATCCGGCGCCGTCGCAAGCTCCGCCCGGTCCCGGCGGCGCCCTGCCCTGGACCGGCGAGGACGGCGCCTCCGGCCATCCGCTGATGACGGCTGCCGCGATCCGCGAGGCCGCGGGCAATTTCAACAATTGTGTCGCCGGCATGTGGCCCGATGCCGCACGCCGCAACATCACCCAGGACAATTTCCAGCGCTTCACGGCCGGGCTGTCTCCTGACCTGCGCATCATGGACCTGATGGACTCGCAGCCCGAGTTCACCAAATCGATCTGGGACTATCTCGACATTCTCGTGAACGACAACCGCCTCGCCAAGGGCCGCGAGGTGCTCGCCAAATACAAGGCGCAGTTCGACGCGACCGAGAAGGCCTATGGCGTCGACCGCTACATCATCGCCTCGATCTGGGGCATCGAGTCCAACTACTCGACGCAGATGGGCGACCGCAGCGTGCTGCAATCGACCGCGACGCTCGCCTGCATCGGCCGCCGCCAGGCCTATTTCAAGGATGAATTCCTGTCCGCGCTGGAGATCCTCAACCGCGGCGATCTCAGGCCAGAGCAGATGCGCGGCTCATGGGCCGGCGCCTTCGGCCCGACCCAGTTCATGCCCACCGCGTTCAAGCGCTTTGCCGTCGACGGCGACGGTGACGGCCGCCGCGACGTGGTCGACAATCCCACCGACCTGATCGCCTCCACCGCCAACAATCTGAAGAAGGACGGCTGGCAGGCCGGCCAGACCTGGGGTTTTGAGGTCGTGGTGCCCCAGGGCTTCAACTACATGCTGGCCGACCGGGCCAAGGCGATGACGATCGCGCAGTGGGAGAAGCTCGGCATCAAGCGCCCGGCGGGCCAGCCGTTCCCGCACCCGGCGGAGAAAGCCTATCTGCTGGCGCCGGCCGGCGCGCAAGGCCCCGGCTTCCTGATGCTCCAGAACTACCGCGTCATCATGAAATACAACCCGGCCGAGGCCTATGCGCTGGCGATCGGCCATTTCGCCGACCGCCTGCGCGGCGGCCAGCCCTTCGTTCAGCCGTGGCCGCGGCAGGAACGGGAGCTGTCCCGCACCGAGCGGCTGGAACTCCAGCAGCTCCTGGCCCAGCGCGGCTTCTACAAGGGCACCCCGGACGGCCAGTTCGGCGGCCAGACCCGGGAAGCGCTGCGCAATTTCCAGGCCTCGATCGGGGTCCCCGCCGACGGCTTTGCCTCCTCCGACGCGCTGGAACGGCTGCGCGGGCGGTAAATCGCGCCGCGCAGCCGCTTCAATCGTTCAGGAGTCCACGTAATTCACGACGTCAGAGAGTTCGAACTTCGTCTTGGGGTCCGACATGTCCTTCACCGTGGGCCGCCAGTCTGGGAACTGGATCAGGTAGGATTGACTGTCGGCGAGGACGAGACCGATCAGGACCTCGGCAACGATGCGCCCGCCGACGGCGCCGAGCCTGGCGCCGCCGAGCGGCTGCGACCGCTCATTCTTGTCGTCGTCTCCAAACTTGGTCTCGACCGGCTCGGTTAGCTCGGCCTCGCGCAGGATGTAGTACCAGAGCGGCGCGTTCTCATGCAGCTGCGCCGCATAGGTGGTGAACACGTCCTGGCGCGCCTTCACCGCATCCGCGTCCGTCAGGTTTCCGGCGTCGAGCCAGAGCTGCTGATCGGTCAGCGGGGTGATGCCCATGCGCCGCGCCACCGCTTGCCCGCTCGGCAAACCCAGCGCGATGCCGCGCTGAAGATTCAGGCCCGGCAGCGACCTGCGATCCGGTCTCTTCTCGTTGCGCAGGTCCGGCAGATCTGAGAGCGGGTCGACCAGCATGGTGTCGATCCGATAGGCCGGCTGCGGCCGGACGAACTTGTCGAACGGCAGCTCCTTTGTCGGCGCCGGCAGCTCGCTCTTCACGTCGGGCAGGAAGAAGCTCCAGTCGATGCCCCAGTCCTCCGGCAATGGACGAAAACCGTTCAGGCTCCGCACATCATCGCAGCTGAATTTCGGCTTGAAGATCGACAGACGATCCAGCAAATTCGTCTTCTGATGCGGGATCTCCGCGCTCAGCGAATAACTCGGCCGGACCATGGAATGGCCGAACCGATAGGCCGCGACCGAAAATTCGACCGGCATGAACGGATAGCGCGCAACCTCCGGCTTGTAGAAGTGGAGCTTCGGCTTGCCGCCATTGTAGACCGCATGGAACGTATGGTCGCCGACCATGCGCCGCACGAAGTCATGCAAGACGACCCATTGATAGTGCCAGCGGACACTGCGCTGGGCCGTGTTGAAGGCGGCCAGGCCTGTGATTCCCGGCCGCTCGTTTCCCGCGGCATCCGAAGGGCGGGCGAGATCGAGCATAATCCTGTTGTGAAATCTCTGCCATAGCTGGTGAATCTGCACGACGATGTTGTTCTCATCGTTGCGCTTGTCGCCGATCATCGCGCGCGGGCAATCCTGATCCGCGTCGGCGACCTCGCCGCTCTCATCCAGCGGCGCACGCAGCACGTCAAAGAGCTTCTTCTTGCCCTTCAGATAGGCCGGCGTCCTGTCGACCCCGAGCTTGAGCGTGAGGTTCGGATTGTAGAGGTAAGGCTGATCCGCAGGCCCACGACCGTAGACGCTATCCAGGTCGAGTCGTGCCGTGCGAAAATCCTCGGTCGCGCCGGGATCGTTGTCACGGTCGAGATCGGAGGCGGGATCGAAGGTGATGTCGTGATCGATGAACTGGCCGAAATAGGTGTAGCCGGCCTTGGTCTTCGGCTGCTCGTCGACCGGCTCGGCCTTGTCGATCGGCGCACCGAGATCCCCGGTCTTGATCATGGTCGCAGCGATCGCGTTCATGACCTGCTGTTCCTGGGGCAGCGTATCCCCGAAACGGGCACGGGCGAGTTCGGGGAACATGCGGCCGAACCGGCCAAAACCTTCCGGCTGGTAAGCCACGGCGTCGAGGCCGCGCTCGGATCGTCCATGACCTTGCGGTCTCTTGGCTTTGGCCTCCTCGGCCTGCTTGCCGAGCAATGTCTCGGCTTGGGCACTCGACTGGGCAATGTTCTGCTTGGTAATGTCCTGCATGAATTCGGCTCCCCAAATTGGAATTGCCGATAAATATCGAGGCAGCGCTATTTCAGCGTGAAAGATCCGTTAATTTCTTACTGAAGTTGTGAAATGGACCGCAATAGAGAGTTACGACGTTGCGGCCTCTTGATCCTGTCCCGGTAACTGTTCCCATCTGTTTCGGACCAGCCGGCCTTGACCTCGGGACCCATCGGGCGATTTATGACAATCAAATCTGCCCGTTTGGCGCCTGATTCCGTTATTATATCGAGCCTGTCCCGATCCTCATTGCGCGTGCCCGAGATCGCATGTCGAAGCCCAAGTTGTTCTTCAAGGCGCTGACCGAGACCGGCCCGTTGATCGCGCTGGGGACGGCGCTTGCGATTCTGGTCTCGGTCGCGGGACCCGCCTCGGCGCAGTTCTTCAACTTCCCCGGCTTCGGCGGTCCGCCGCAGCGCCAGGCCCCGCCGCCGCGCAACGGTGGAGGCGGGGGTGGCGGATGGTTCGGCGGCGACTTCTTCGCCCCCTTCCAGCAGCAACAGCCGCAGGCGCCGCGCCAGGATTTTTCGCGCGCGCCGGCACCCGCCAAGCGCGACACGACGCCCGACAAGAACGTGCTGGTGATCGGCGACGCCATGGCGGACTGGCTCGCCTATGGCCTGGAGGACGCCTACAGCGAGCAGCCCGACATGGGCGTGATCCGCAAGCACAAGACCACGTCCGGCCTGATCAAGTACCAGCCGAAGGGTGAGCCCTCGGATTGGGCGGCGGCCGCGAAAGGCATCCTCGAGACCGAGAAGCCTGATGTGATCGTCGTCATGCTCGGCCTCAACGACCGCACCGCCATTCGCGAAGCCGCGCCCGACAAGCCTTCCGACAAGGACAAGAAGAACGACAAGGGCGCACGCACCAAGCCTCCAGGAAAGCCTGACGCCAAGCCGGGCGATGCCAAGCCCGACGCCGCCGCCAAGCCTGACGACAAGCCTGCTGACGCCGACCTGCCGCAGGACGATGCCGACAACGCCGACACGCCGGCAGCCGCCGCACCCGAGAAGACCGCGCGCAACCCGAACGGCCTCACCGAATTCCGCGACGAGCGCTGGGTCGAACTCTACGGCAAGAAGATCGAGGAGCTCGCCGGCGTGCTCAAGGCCAAGGGCGTGCCGGTGCTCTGGGTCGGCCTGCCCGCGATCCGCGGCCCGAAGGGCACGGCGGACATGCTGTTCCTGGATTCGCTCTACCGCGAGGGCGCGGCCAAGGCTGGCATCACCTATGTCGACGTGTGGGACGGTTTTGTCGACGAAGCCGGCCGCTTCCTCCAGAAGGGCCCGGACTTCGAAGGCCAGATCCGCCAGCTGCGCAGCGGTGACGGCGTCTTTTTCACCAAACCCGGCGCCCGCAAGCTCGCCCATTATGTCGAGCGCGAGATCACCCGCCTGCTCGCGGGACGCTCGGGCCCGATCGCACTGCCGAGCGAGCCGGCGACGCCCGACACCAGCGTCGAGCCCGGCAAGCCGGCGCCGCGGCCGCTCGCAGGCCCGATCGTGCCGCTGGTTGCGGCCTCGATCTCGACCGATCAATTGCTGGGCGGCCCGGGCTCGCGTCCCGCCGCCGTCGATGCGCTTGCTGCCAAGACGATGGTGAAGGGCGAGCCGCTGGCCGCGCCAGCGGGCCGCGCCGACGATTATGCCTGGCCGCGCCGCGAGGTCGGCCGCGAGCAGGCCAAGGGCGATACGCCGATGGCGGCGACGACGCCCGACGGCAGCGCTGCTGCTCCGGGCACGCCGGGCGCGGCTGCTGCAATCGCGCCGCAAAAGCTGGCGCCGAAGAAGCCGCCGGTGGCGCAGCCGGCGCAGGCCCAGCCGTCAATTCGCGATTTCTTCGGGTTTGGTTCGCCGCAGCCGGCGCCGCGTCAACTGGCGCCCGCGCCGGGGCCGCGCAATCCGGCTCAAAACCCCGCGATCCCGCGTCCGCCGGGTAACGTCGGCCGATCGGCGGAAGTGGTTCGGTAGTCGACCTCGTCCCGGACGCGGCGCAGCACCGCTTGGTGATGCGACGCAGAGCCGGGACATCTGCTTCAAACCAGCATCTGCTTCAAAAAAGAATCGGCCCCGGCTCCGCGCAGCAGCTCTCTAGCGCTGCAGCGCGTCCGGGGCACGAGTACGTACTTGTCGACTAGCCGTAATAACGCCAGCGCGGCGGCGGACGGCGCGCGGGGCGCGACATCAGCAGCGCGAGTGCGAAGCCGATGCCGCCTGCGATCAGAAGCGAGCCGAGCGGATTGTCCTGCACCTTCTGGGCAATCGCCTGCGAACCATCGCGCAACGTCTCGGCCGGCTTGTCGTAGGCGTCCTTGGCATAGCTCGCCGCGGTCTCGCCGGCGTCACGCACGGCATCCTTGGCCTGGCCGTAGAGATTTTGCACGGTGCCGGCGGCTTCGCGTGCCTTGCCCGACGCCTGTGTCTGCGCATCGCCCGCGAGATCACCGACGGCGCCTTCTGCGCGTCCGGCAAACTCCTTGGCCGATCCGACGATTCGATCCTTGTCCATGCTGCTCCTCCTCGGGGGTCTGCCGAGGTAACAGGTCAGGAGCGGCGCGGTTCCAAACCTCCGTGAAAGTGTGTAGCCAGGATGGAGCGAAGCGACATCCGGGGAGGTCTTTCGCGAGGCGAGAACCCCGAATTGCGCTGCGCTCCATCGGGGCTACAGGATCAGCCCACCATCGACGACCAATGTCTGCCCGATGATGTAGGACGACAGCGGCGAGGCCAAGAACAGCGCCGCTCCCGCCATGTCAGCCGGCGTGCCCAATCGCCGCAGGGGGATGCGTGACAATGCATCCTCGAGGCGCTTGGGATTGTCGGTCGTCACCTTCGTCATCTTGGTATCGACCAGGCCTGGCGCGATGCCGTTGACGCGGATGCCGTCCTCGGCCCAGGCCTCGCCCAGCGTGCGCGTCAATCCGACCGCGCCGGTCTTCGAGGCGTTATAGGCGGGATTGCCCATGGTGGAATGATAGGCCGCGGTCGAGGACACCATGATCAGCGCGCCCTTGGCATCCCGCAACATGGAATGAAACCGCGTCGCGCAGGCCATCAGGCTCATCAGATTGACCTCGACGACCTTGCGGAAGCCGGCCATCTCGAACTCGCCGCGGCGATAGATCACCGCGCCCTGCGCAAGCACGAGGATGTCGAGCCGGTCGAAGGACGGCTTGAACGCTTCGATCGCACTGGGGTTGCTGACATCGAGCTGCGCGTAAGCAAGGCCGGTGAGATCGGAGCCTTCTTCCGCTGAATATTCCGTTGCGTGAGCACGCGTGCCGCACACCGCAACGTGCGCGCCCCTGATGCGAAAGGCTTGCGCGATGCCGTTGCCGATCCCGCTGGAACCGCCGACGACCAGCGCCTGCCTGCCCGAGAAATCCAGCTCGTTTGCCATCGCGGCCTCCCCTTTTGTTTTGCTTGTTTGACCTGTCTGCGGATCGATGCCAGCCTTGTCAATCTCATAACAACAAACAAGACGCCCGAGGAAACAGCATGTCCGAGTTCAGGCAGCTCAGCCGGTCCGTGAAGGGCCTGACCGTTCTCGTTACCGGCGCAGCCAGCGGCATGGGACGCGCGACGGCGCGCGTGTTCGCCGCGGAAGGCGCGAATGTCGCGGTCACTGACCATGATGAGCAAGGCGCGTTCTCCGTCGCAGAAGAGATCGCTGCGCGCAGCGGTTCGGCGAAGGCGTGGAAGCTCGACGTTGCCGACGGCGGCGAGATCAAGCGTGTGGTGGGTGATGTCGCCGCGCATTTTGGCGGGCTCGACATCATCGTCAACAATGCCGGCATCTCCGTGCGCGTCGCGATCGACGACGAGGCTTACGAGGACGCCTGGGCCAAGGGTATCGCCGTGATGCTGACGGCACATCCGCGCATCATCCGCGCCGCGCTGCCTCACTTGCGCAAGTCGAAGAGCCCGCGCATCGTCAACATCGCATCCACCGAAGCGCTCGGCGCCACGGCGCTGCACAGCCCCTATTCGGCGGCGAAGGGCGGCGTCGCGAGCCTGACCCGTTCGCTTGCCGTCGAGCTCGGCCGCGAGGGCATCACCGTCAATTGCATCTGCCCGGGGCCGATCCGCACCGCCATCACCGACCGCATCTCCGAGGAGCACAAGACCATCTACGCCAGACGTCGCACTGCACTCGGCCGTTACGGCGACCCCGAGGAGGTCGCGCATATGACGCTGAGCCTGTGCCTGCCGGCGGCGTCCTTCCTCACCGGCGCAGTGATCCCGGTCGACGGTGGGTTGATGGCGCGGAACGCGTGAGAGGCACGTAGCCCGGATGGAGCGAAGCGCAATCCGGGACGGTCTTTCCGCGCGGTGAGAACCCCGGATTACGCTACGCTCCATCCGGGCTACGGGCTGCCATGCACACCGAGCGTTGACAACGTTGGGATCGGGAGTAGCTTTTTCACCGACAGAGCGGGACCAACCGCTCGCGGTTCGCGGGAGAGACGCCATGACGATCGCCATCCGGCAGCTTCAAAAACATTTTGTCGGCGAGGTCACGGGCCTCGATCTGCGGAAGCCGCTCACACCGGATGAGGCGCGCGAGGTCGAGGCGGCCATGGACAAGTACGCGGTGCTGGTCTTCCACGACCAGGACATCACCGACGAGCAGCAGATGGGCTTCGCGCTGAACTTCGGCCAGCGCGAGGACGCGCGCGGCGGCACCGTCACGAAGGAGAAGGACTACCGGCTCCAGTCCGGCCTGAACGACGTCTCCAACCTCGGCAAGGACGGCAAGCCGCTGGCGAAGGACAGCCGCGCGCATCTGTTCAACCTCGGCAACTGCCTGTGGCATTCCGACAGCTCGTTCCGTCCGATCCCGGCCAAATTCTCGCTGCTGTCGGCGCGCGTGGTGAACCCGAAGGGCGGCAACACCGAATTCGCGGACATGCGCGCGGCCTATGACGCGCTCGACGACGAGACCAAGGCGGAGATCGAGGATCTCGTCTGCGAGCACTCGCTGATGTATTCGCGGGGATCGCTCGGCTTCACCGAATATACCGACGACGAAAAGCAGATGTTCAAGCCGGTGCTGCAACGGCTGGTGCGCACCCATCCCGTGCATCGCCGCAAGTCGCTGTATCTCTCATCGCATGCCGGCAAGATCGTCAGCATGAGCGTGCCGGAGGGCAGGCTGTTGCTGCGCGATCTGAACGAGCACGCCACAAACGCGGAGTTCGTCTACGTCCACAAATGGAAGCTGCACGACCTCGTGATGTGGGACAACCGCCAGACCATGCACCGCGTCCGCCGCTACGACCAGTCCCAGCCCCGCGACATGCGCAGGGCGACGGTGGCGGGGACCGAGCCGACGGTGCAGCAGCAGGCGGCGGAGTAGGCGCGGCACATTCCGCTGTCGTCCCGGGGCGCGCGAAGCGCGAGCCCGGGACCCATAACCACAGGATGGTATTTGGCGAAGACCGTGGTGACGAGCCTGCCTCAAACTCCACCCTGGGGTTATGGGTCCCCGCCTTCGCGGGGACGACAGCGGAAGGTGTCGCGACAGCTGTTACACCAGCTAAGCGTGCCCGGCCTCGTTCGAGAGCATGCCGGGATCGATGCCGATCTTGCGTAGCGCGCGGCCGTACTTCTCGTCGACGTCGTCGCCGAAGATCAAATCCGCATCGGCATCGCAATGCAGCCAGCCGTTGCTCTGGATCTCGGTCTCGAGCTGGCCCGGCGCCCAGCCGGCATAGCCGAGCGCGAGGATGGCGTGCTTGGGGCCGGAGCCGTTGGCGATCGCGCGCAGGATGTCGACGGTTGCGGTGAGGCAGACGCCGTCGTCGATCCGCAGCGTCGCATTCTCGATGTAGAAGTCGCTGGAATGCAGCACGAAGCCGCGGCCGGTGTCGACCGGCCCGCCGCGCAGCACCTTCATGCTCTCGGCATTCTCCGGCAGCTTGATGTGCTCGCCCTTCTTGATGATGCCGAGCTGCTGCAACAGCTCGGGGAAGTCGATGCTGCCGGCCGGATGGTTGACGATGATGCCCATGGCACCTTCGGCGGAATGGGCGCAGAGATAGATCACCGAGCGCTCGAAGCGCGCATCGCCCATCACAGGCATCGCGATCAGGAGCCGGCCGTCGAGATAGCCGGCCGAATTTGGAAGTGCGAGGCCGCCACTGCGGGTGCTCTCGCCCGTCCTCTTGCCTGTGGGAGCCATGGGTGAAGCACTCCGGTTTCAATTCCTATCCTGATGTCGGGCCGGTCCGCTGTCAAATCAAGGCTTGCGCAGGCCTGATTCGAATGCCTCCATCACAAGCAATTCAATGGTTTGCCGGGGATGGCCCCTGTAAAGACGTACCATGCTCACACAAGTTCCCATGCGTGCGGCGATTGGCGTCGCGACAACCCTGCTTGCGTCGTCGTTGGCATTTGCGGCCCGCGCCGACGATGCCTCGCCCTGGCAGCGCGACGGTCATTCCGCGGTGCGGCTCCTGGCGGGATCGCGCAGCGGCGCGGTGCTGCTCGGCGGTATCGCCTTCCAGCTTCAGCCCGGCTGGAAGACATATTGGCGCATGCCCGGCGATTCCGGCGTTCCGCCGCGGTTCGACTTCTCGAAGTCGGACAATGTCGAAGCGGTGACGGTGATGTGGCCGGCGCCGCTGAAATTCGACGACGGCGCGGGTGGCCATTCGATCGGCTATCACGACCAGATCGTGCTGCCGCTCCGCATCGTCGCCAAGGCGGCCGACAAGCCCGTGACCCTGCGCGCCGAGATCAATTACGCGGTCTGCGAAAAACTCTGCATTCCCGTCGAGGCCAATGCCGAGCTCGGCTTCAACAGCGTGGCCTCGACCGAGGACGCGAACTTGCGTGCCGCACTGGACACCGTGCCGAAGCCCGCCAATATCGGCGATCCCAACCCGCTGACCATCCGTGACGTCAAGCGCGACGGACCCAGGAACGTGGTGGTGGACGTCGTCGTGCCTGACAGCCGCAACGTCAATCTGTACGTGGAGGGGCCGACGCCGGACTGGTCGCTGCCGATCCCCGCGCCGGTCGAGCATGGCCCGGCCGGCGTGAAACGATTTACATTCGAGCTCGACGGGCTGCCGCCGGGCGCCAAGCCCGACGGCGCGGCGCTGAAATTCACGCTGGTGGGGCCGGAGAAGTCGTACGAGTTCAATACCAATTTGGAATAGGCCGTCCCGGACGGAGCGACGAAACCGGTCAGGATGCAGGACAGACCTTCGAGGCCTGCTTTTCCTGCAATTTCTTCGTGCAATATGCGCTGCACCGCTGACCGCCGACCTTCGCGCAGTAGGCCAGGCACTTCTCGTATGAGCATCCCCACGCATCCGCCCGTGCCGGAGCCGCGGAATAGAGATCGACGCCGGCCATGATCGTGAGAACAGCCAGACAAGTCAGACATCGACGCATAATTCGCTCCTCTTGAAAGGTGGTGATTGACGCAAACATCTCGCCACGAATTGAAGGCCGTCAGGATTGAAGGCCGCCAGGAATTGAAGGTCACCAGGAGTGGGGATGATCCCCGACCAGCCCGACACCGGGTCAAAATCCCTGCGCACTCGGTCGGCCGCGCAAATTTCAATTGAAAGCAATATGCGGGTATCCTAGCAGCGCAGCTCCGTTCCGCAAGGAGGGAAGCGTGCTCCCGCGTACCGGCTGCCGCCGGCGCGACGATCCAACCGAATCTTAACGAATGGTTGCTAATCCCCTGGACCACCGCAACATGCGAGGCGCCTGGGGACTCTTCGTGGCCGTGATGGATGCTGAACCCGCAACGACCGGACCGGCCGGACTGATCGCGCGGCTGCGGGCCAGGTTGACGGGCGGATCGAGCGAAGCGTCGCTGACGCGGCGGTTGGCCGGCACCATCTTCATCATCCGCGTCATCAGCGCCGGCCTTGCCTATTTCTCGCAGGTGCTGCTGGCGCGCTGGATGGGCACGTCCGACTACGGCATCTATGTCTATGTCTGGACCTGGGTGCTGCTGCTCGGCAGCATGATGGACTTTGGCATTTCGGCGTCTGCACAGAAGATCATCCCGGAGTACCGCACCGGCGGCGAGCATGCGCTGCTGCGCGGCTTTCTTTCCGGCAGCCGCTGGCTGGTCTTTGCGGTGTCCGCACTGGTGTCGCTCGGGCTTGCCGGCATCGTCAAATTGCTGTCGCCCTGGATCGATCCGGCCGAGGTGCTGCCGCTCTATATCGGCTGCATGACGCTGCCGGCCTTCGTCGTCGCCAACACCCAGGACGGCATTGCGCGCTCGCATGACTGGATGCAGCTCGGCCTGATGCCGCAATTCATCATCCGCCAGGCGCTGATCATCGGCATCACGGCCGCGGCCTTCCTGCTCGGTTACCATCTCGGCGCGGTCGCCGCGATGGTCGCGAGTGCCGGCGCGGTCTGGATCGCGATGACCGGGCAGATGGTGGTGCTGAACCGCAAGCTCGCCGATCACATCGAACCCGGCCCCAAGACCTATGACGTCCGAGGCTGGCTCGCGGTGTCGCTGCCCATCCTGCTGGTCGAGAGTTTTTACCTGCTGCTGTCCTACACCGACGTGCTGGTGCTCCAGCAATTCCGGCCGTCCGACGAGGTCGGCGTCTATTTCGCTGTCGTGAAGACGCTGGCACTGGTGTCCTTCATTCATTACGCAATGTCGGCGACCACGGCGCACCGCTTCGCCGAATACAACGCTGCCGGCGACAAGGTGCGCCTGTCGGCCTATGTCGCGCATGCCATCAACTGGACGTTCTGGCCGTCGCTGGCGGCGACCATCGTGCTGCTCGCGCTCGGCAAGCCGCTGCTCTGGCTGTTCGGACCGCAATTCACCGTCGGCTACGACATCATGTTCGTCGCCGCAATCGGCCTCGTGGTGCGCTCCGCGATCGGCCCGGTCGAGCGCCTGCTCAACATGCTCGGCCAGCAGAAGATCTGCGCCCTGGCCTACGCGCTGGCCTTCGTGATGAACGTCGTGCTCTGCATCGCGCTGGTGCCGCGCTTCGGCGGCCACGGCGCCGCGGCGGCGACCTCGATCTCGCTCAGCTTCGAGACGGTGCTGCTGTTCTGGATCGTGCGGCAGCGGCTCGGTCTGCACGTGCTGGCGTTCGGACGCCGCACGGCCTAGGCCGCCCCGCCCTCAGCCGCTTTGAAATGCGACGACCGCGGCATCCGCCACCAGCAGCGCGTCGAGCATCTTGCGGCCTGACATGTCCGCCTGCATCAGCGGGTCGGACTTGAACATCGCCTTGAGATAGCTCGAGACGGCGCGGATGCGCGGCACGAACTGGAGATCGCTGTGGACGTTGATCCAGACGTCCCGCGTCGTCGACATCTTCTCGTGCAACACCGGAACCAGATCGCTGCGGCCGGCCACCGCGAAGCTCGGCAGCAGCACGAGGCCGATGCCGCCCGCCGCGGCGTTCATCTGCGCGATCATGCTGTTGGAGTGAAAGCTGACCGGAGGATTGCGGATGATGTCGTCGAGCCAGCGCACCGAGTCGAGCTGGATCAGATCGTCGATGTAGGTGACGAAGCTGTGGCGCGCGAGGTCCGCGGGCCGTTCGGGCATGCCCTCGCGTGCCAGATAATCCTGTGAGCCGTAGAGGCCGAGCTGAAAGCTGCCGAGTCGCTCGGACACCATGCCCTGTCCCGGCGGACGGAAGAAGCTGAGGAAGAGATCGGCCTCGCGGCGATTGACCGAGACCGCCTGCGGCGAGGTCAGGAGCTCGACGGTAAGATCGGGATAACGTTGCCGCAGTGGGGCGAAGCGGAATGCGAGATAGAGCGAGGCGATGCCCTCCATCGTCGCGAGCCTGACCCGTCCCGCCATCCGGCTGCCGCCGCGCTGCACGTCCTGATGCATCGCAATGACAGCGCTCTCGATCCGCTCGGCGTGACAAAGCAGGCGCTCGCCGGCTTCGTTGACCCGCAACCCCTGCGGCGAGCGCTCGAACAGCGTCGCGCCGAGCGCGCATTCGAGATGCGCGATGCGCCGGCTGATAGTGGATTGGTCGACCCGCAGACGCTTGGCCGCGCTGCCGAGGCTGCCGCCACGCGCCGCGTGAAGGAATATTTTGAGGTCGTCCCAGTCGAGTGAGTTGAACTCCTGCATGCCCCCTCCAAACAGCAAGCGTTGTGCCAGCGAGATACGGTGGGACGGATTGTCGCCCCCTGCAAGCCGTCTTGCAGGATTGTCTGTATCGAGGCCCCGGGGAGCCCACTAGCCTGTCCTGAACAAGGACAAAGCCATGCTTCCCCGCTTCAAGGCCGCCGCGGTCCATGCCGCGCCGGTGTTTCTCGACCGCTCGGCGACCACAAAAAAGGCAATCTCGCTCATCCGTGAGGCAGCCGCCGCCGGCGCCGAAATCGTGGCATTTTCCGAGACGTTCATTCCCGCATTCCCGGTATGGGCTGCGCTCTGGGCTCCGATCGACAATCACGACCTGTTCGTCCGCATGGCGGACCAGTCGGTGCTGGTCGACGGCCCCGAGATCAAGGCGATCCGCGACGAAGCGCGTGCGCTCGGCGTCGTGGTGTCGATCGGCATCAGCGAGAAGTCGCCGGCGAGCGTCGGTGCCATCTGGAATACCAACCTGTTGATCGGCGAGGACGGCGAGATCCTCAACCATCACCGCAAGCTGGTGCCGACCTTCTACGAGAAGCTGATCTGGAGCAGCGGCGACGGCGCGGGCCTGCGCGTGGTCGACACCAGGCTCGGCAGGATCGGGCAACTGATCTGCGGCGAGAACACCAACCCGTTGGCACGCTATTCGCTGATGGCGCAGGGTGAGCAGCTTCATATTTCGAGCTGGCCGCCGGTGTGGCCGACCCGCCGGCCGGCCGGTGGCGGCAATTACCACATCGCCGCAGCAACCCGGATCCGGGCGAGCGCGCATTGCTTCGAGGCCAAGGTATTCGGCCTCGTCACCGCCGGCGTGCTCGACAAGGCGGCGCGCGACATGCTGGTGGCGCGCGATGCCGCTGCCGCCGCAGTGCTCGACGCGACGCCGCGCGCGGAAACCTTCTTCCTCGATCCGACCGGGGAGCAGATCGGCGAGGCGCTTCGCGACGACGAAGGCATCCTCTACGCCGAGATCGACCTCAACCGCTGCGTCGAGCCAAAGCAGTTCCACGACGTGGTCGGCTACTACAACCGCTTCGACATTTTCGACCTCAGGGTCGATCGCCGCCGGCTCAACCCGGTGTCGTTCACCGGGGGGGCCGCGACACAGCCGGACGCGGCAAGCGATCACATCGATGCCGGGTCGTGAGCCCGGCCCTGTCTCCAACCATGGAAGGTGAGTCATGAAGTTTGACCGTCGTCAGATCCTGCTCGGAAGCGCCGGCGCCGCCGCCGGCCTGATGCTTCCGGCCAGCGCAGCCTGGGCCCAGACTCCGGCGAGCATCGGCACCTTCCCGGACGGCGTCACCGCGGACTCGGTATTCGTCGGATTGACCATTCCGCTCACCGGCGTGTTCTCCGGCGACGGCGGCGACCTCAAGCTCGGCTACGAGCTCGCGATCGCGCAGATCAATGCGGGCAGCGACGCCGCGAAGACATGGGGATTGCAGGGCAAGGGCGTGCTCGGCCGCCAGATCCGCTACAAGGTGTCGGACACCGAAGGAAAGCCCAATCTCGACGTCCAGAGCGCCACGCAGTTCATCCAGCGCGACAAGGCGATCATGGTGTCCGGCTCGGTGTCGAGCGCCAGTGCCATCGCGCTCGAAGAGCTCGGCTCGCGCGAGAAGGTGCTGTACATGGTCGGCATCGCCGGCTCCAACGACATCACCGGCAAGAACTGCCAGCGCTACGGCTTCCGCTCGCAGCAGAACGCCTACATGGCCGCGAAGGCGCTCGCGCCGGTCGTCGCCAAGGCGCTCGGCAAGAACATGAAGACCGCCTTCCTGGTGCCGGACTACACCTACGGCCACACTGTGTATGACAGCTTCGCGAAGTTCTCGAAGGAACAGGGCTGGCAGCAGGTCGCCAAGGAGGTGGTTCCGCTCGGCACCACCGACTATTCCTCGGCGCTGCTCAACATCGCCAACAGCGGCGCCGACGTATTCGTCAACATCGCCTTCGGCGCCGACGCGGTCGCTTCCACCAAGCAGGCCGAGCAGTTCGGCGTGCTCAAGCGCATGAAGCTGGTGGTGCCGAACCTGTCCTCGTTCCAGGACAAGGAGCTCGGCGCCGAGATCATGCAGGGCGTCTATGGCAGCTGCGACTTCTGGTGGACGTTGTCGGATCGCTATCCGCTGGCGAAGGGCTTCGTCGACGCCTTCGTCGCCCAGAACAAGTACCATCCGCGCTGGGGCGCCCATATCGGCTACATGCAGACCTATCTCTGGGCGCTGACGGTGGAGCGCGTGAAGAGCTTCAATCCGGTCGAGATCATCAAGGCCATGGAGGCCTCGAAGGACGCTCCTTACGAGACCACGATCGGCAAGGTCTATTTCCGTGCCGAGGATCACCAGATGGTGCGTCCGATCCCGATCCTGCGCGGCAAGGCGCCGGCCGAGATGAAGGGGCCTGAGGACTATTACGAGATCGTCGACGTCGCCGAAGGCGAGAGCGTGATGAACCCGCCGGACCAGTTCGGCTGCAAGCTCGGCCCCTATATCTGAGCCGCGATGATGCCGAGCTGGCCCGCCCTCGCCTCGCAGGCCTTCAACGGCCTCGCCCTCGGTTCGCTGCTGGCGCTCGTCAGCAGCGGCCTGACCATCATCCTCGGCACGCTCGGCGTGCTGAACTTCGCGCATGGCGCATTGTTCGCCGTCGGCGCCTATGCCGCCTTCGTCATGCTGCAATATACCCAGTCGTTCCTGCTCGCGATCGCGGTCGGATGCGGCTTCATGCTGGTGCTCGGTTTCCTGCTCGAGCGCCTCATCATCCGCTTCTTCTACGGCCGGCCGCATGAAGACCAGATCCTGGTGACCTATGGCATCGGGATCGTGCTCGTGGAGTGCGTGCGGGCAACCTTCGGCGGCAATGCGCAGCGCGTGCCGACCCCGTCATGGGGACAGGGCGCCACGCAGCTCGGCTTCCTGATCTATCCGACCTATCGTCTCCAGCTCATCGCCATCATCGCAACGCTGCTGGTCGGGCTCTATCTCGTGCTCTACCGTACCTCGATGGGCCTCGTGGTTCGGGCCGGAATCGAGAACCCCGGCATGGTCGGCATTCTCGGCATCAATCTGCGCCGCACGTTCCTGCTGGTGTTCGCGATCGGCGTCGTCGCGGTTGGTCTTGCCGGCATGCTGTACGCGCCGGTGGTGGCGGTGACGCCCGACATGGGCGCCAACTTCATGGCGCAGTCCTTCGTCGTGATCGTGCTCGGCGGCCTCGGCTCGTTCCCGGGCGCGGTGATCGGCGGACTGATCGCCGGCGAGATCGTCAGTCTCACCAGCGCGTTCAACTCCTCCTATTCGGAAGTGATGCTCTACGCGCTGATGGCGCTGCTCCTGGTGCTGCGTCCGCAGGGCCTGTTCGGCTCGGAAGGACGGGTATGAGCGAGCCGCGATCGGACGGGCTGCGGAGCCACATTCCGGAGCTCGCGATTCTTGCCACGCTGATTGCGGCACCGGTCGTGCTGCCGCATCTCGGCTTTTCCATCGACCTGCTGACGCGGGTGCTGAACTGGGGGCTGATCGGGCTCGGCTTCGACATCCTGTTCGGCCTCGCCGGCCTCCTGTCGTTCGGCCAGGCCGCGTTCTACGGCGTCGGCGGCTTCGTCACCGCGTATCTGCTGGTTTCGGGCGTGCTGAGCAGCGTGTGGCTGGCGCTCGCCGCCGGCACGATATCGGCCGGCGCGTTCGGTCTCGTCGTCGGCTGGCTCGCGGTGCGCCGCATCGGCATCTACTTCACGATGATCACGCTCGCCTTCGGCCAGATGGCCTATTTCATCGAGAACTCGCCGCTGTCGCATTATACCGGCGGCGAGAACGGCATTCCCGGCGTGCCGGTGCCGGTGCTCGGCTTCGGCGAGCACGCCATCCGCGTCAGTGCCGGCTGGCCGATGTACGTGCTGTTCGCGGTGATCTTCTTCGGCGGCTACGTGCTGGCGCGCCGCATCGTCCGCTCGCCGGTCGGCGCGATCCTGCTGGCGATCAAGGAGAACACCGCGCGTGTCGCGATGCTCGGCCACAACGTGCCGGCCTACAAGCTCACCGCCTTCGTCATCGCTGCGCTCTATGCCGGGCTTGCCGGCGGCCTGCTCGGCTCGTTCCAGAGCTACATGCCGCCGGATGCCTTCTCGCTGGAGACGTCCGGCCAGCTCGTGGTCCAGACCATCGTCGGCGGCGCCAACACCCTGATCGGACCGCTGGTCGGCGCCGCGGTCTGGCTGTGGCTGCGCGACAATCTCCAGCTCATCCCCGGCCTCACCACGCTGTGGAAGCTGGTGCTCGGCATCGCCTTCATCGTCCTGGTGATCGGCCTGCGCCGCGGCATCTGCGGCGAGATCATCCATTGGTGGACCGAACGCCGGACGCTCGCCGCGCGGCAGGCCGCGGAGGCCGTGACCGAAGCGATCGAAGCGAGCGGCAGCGCAACGAAGACGGGATCGAGCCGGACTCGCGATGCCACCCTGCCGCTGCCGTCGCCTGTTACCGGCGACAGCGATATCGCGCTGGAGGCGCGCGCACTGGCGCGGCACTATGGTGGGCTGAAGGCGGTCGACGGCGTCTCGTTCAAGGTGCGCTGCGGCTCCATTCATGCCGTGATCGGCCCGAACGGCGCCGGAAAGAGCACGCTGTTCAAGATGCTGCTCGACGAGGTCAGCCCGACCTCCGGCGATGTGCTGCTGTTCGGATCGCAGGTCACCGGCCACGGTGTCAGCCGCGCCGCGCAGTTCGGCATCGCCAAATCCAACCAGTTGAACCAACTCTTCCCGAACCTCTCGGTGCGCAAGAATCTGCGCATCGCTGCGCTCGCGCGCCGCCGCGGACCGTTGCGCATCGACCTGCTGCGCACCGCCGACAGCCTGCCGGACGTGGAAGCGCAGATCGACGCGATCATGATCCTGCTCGACCTGACCGCCCGCGCCGATACGCCAACGCACATCCTCGCTTATGGCGAGAAGCGGCGGCTCGAGATCGGCATGGCGCTGGCCACCAGCCCGAAGGTGCTGCTGCTCGACGAACCGCTCGCCGGCATGAGCCCGTCGGAGCGCGCTGCGACCTGCGCGCTGATCCGCGACATCGCGCAGACCTGCACCATCGTCATCGTCGAGCACGATCTCGACGCGATCTTCGGCCTCGCCGAGCGCATCACCGTGCTCTACGAGGGCCGCCTGCTGGCCGACGGCTCCGCCGACGAGATCCGCGGCAACCAGCAGGTCCAGGACGCCTATCTCGGAGGGCTTCACGCGCATGAGCCTGCTTGAAGTCGACCGCATCAACACGCTCTACGGCGACTCCCACGTGCTGTTCGACCTCTCGATCCGGGTCGAGGAAGGCGAGGTCGTGGCGCTGCTCGGCCGCAACGGCGCCGGCAAGACCACGACGCTGCGCTCGATCATGGGCGTGCTGGCGCCGAAGAGCGGTGAGATCCGGCTCGACGGCAAGACGATCAGCGGGCAGTCGCCGTCCGCGATCGCCAATCTGGGTGTGCAGCTTGTCCCTGAGGAACGGGCGATCTTCGGCGGACTGACGGTGGAGGAGAACCTGCGCATCGCCGCACTGACCGCGCCGAACGCCTGGTCGTTCGAGCGCATCTACGGCGTGTTTCCGCGCCTGAAGGAGCGCCGCAAGTCACAGGGACGCACGCTGTCGGGCGGCGAGCAGCAGATGCTGTCGATTGCGCGCGCGCTGATCCGGGACGCCCGCATCATCCTGCTCGACGAACCGTTCGAGGGGCTGGCGCCGCTGATCGTGCGCGACCTCGTCAACGTTGCCGCCAGCCTCGCGCGCGAAGGCCGCACCATGATCGTGATCGAGCAGAACGTCGCCGCAGCGCTGAGCTTCGCCACCCGCGTCTACGGCCTCAACAACGGCCACGTGGTATTCGAGGGCACCTCCGCCGAGTTGACCGCCAACCCCGACCTGGCGCGGGATTTCCTCGGCGTCGGCGCGTGACCGCCGCAAACGGCTGTTCCGCAGAGAGGCGCTGATTTGGGTGAAATGACTGCCCGGCGCCGTGCAGTGGCAAGATTTTTCTTATTTGATCCAGCAGGTTGCATCAAAGAGAAATTTTATTCTACGTCGTATTGCCCGACCGACGAGATAAACCTAAGATTCCCCCCGCATGATTGATCCACTCTACGTCGCCTCCGGATTCGGCGTCGGCCTGCTTGTCGGAATGACCGGCGTGGGAGGCGGATCGTTGATGACGCCGCTCCTGATCCTGCTGTTCGGTGTCCATCCATCGACGGCCGTCGGGACCGACCTGCTTTATGCCGCCGCGACCAAGACCGGCGGCAGCGTGGTGCATGGCTGGTCGCGCAGCGTGCACTGGCCGGCGGTGCTGCGGCTCGCCTGCGGCAGCCTTCCGGCGAGCGGCCTGACGCTGCTCGTGCTGTGGCAACTCGATCTCAAGAGCGATTCCGAGCGCAGCCTCGTCAATCTCGTGCTGTGTCTTGCCCTGCTGCTCACCGCGACCTCACTGATCTTCCGCAAGGCGATCATGGAGCGATACCGCAGGAAGCTGGAGGGCGTCGACGAACGCACCACCGCCATCGCAACAATCGTCACCGGCATCGTGCTCGGTGTGCTCGTGTCGATCTCGTCGGTCGGCGCCGGCGCAGTCGGTGTGACCGTGCTGCTGCTGCTCTACCCGCGCCTGCCGATGGCAACCATCGTCGGCTCCGATATCGCCCATGCGGTGCCGCTGACGCTGGTCGCAGGCATCGGACATTGGGCGCTTGGCGACGTCGATTGGGCGTTGATGGGCGTACTGTTGCTGGGCTCGCTGCCCGGCATCATCGTCGGCAGCTTCAGTGCGACGCGCGTCCCCGAGACGGTGCTGCGCCTGACGCTTGCCAGCGTGCTGTTCGTGGTCGCCGGCAAGATCATGTTCGCGGAGCTGAACCTGTCGTCCGCATTCGTGACGGCGCTGGCCTGGACGCATTGAGCGGAGACTGCGCACAGGTCTCGTAGGGTGGGCAAGCGGAGCGTGCCCACCACCTTGCTTCGATCGGACAAAGATGGTGGGCACGGCGCTTTCGCGCCTTTGCCCACCCTACGGCACTGCCGAACTACTCCGCGGTCCAGCCGCCGTCGATCGAGAGATTGGTGCCGGTGATCTGCGCGGCGTCGTCGCCGCACAGGAACAGCGCCAGCGCTGCGACCTGCTCGGAGGTGACGAACTCCTTGGTCGGCTGCGCGTCGAGCAGCACGTCGTTGATGACCTGCTCGCGCGTGAGGTTGCGCGCCTTCATCGTATCCGGGATCTGCTTCTCCACCAGCGGCGTCCAGACATAGCCGGGGCTGATGCAGTTGCAGGTGATCTTGTGGGTCGCCACTTCCAGCGCCACGGTCTTGGTGAGGCCCGCGATGCCGTGCTTGGCCGACACATAGGCCGACTTGAACGGCGAGGCGACCAGCGAGTGCGCCGAGGCGGTGTTGATGATGCGGCCCCAGCCCTTCTTCTTCATGCCGGGCACGGCGGCACGGATGGCGTGGAAGGCCGAGGACAAATTGATCGCGATGATCTGGTCCCACTTCTCGGGCGGGAATTCCTCGATCGGCGAGACGAACTGGATGCCGGCATTGTTGACGAGGATGTCGACCGAACCGAACGATTTCTCGCCGAGCGCGATCATCCCGGCGATCTCGGCGGGCTTGGTCATGTCGGCGGGCGAATAGACCGCCTTGACGCCGAAATCGGACTCGATCTTGGCGCGCTCCTTCTCGATGTCCTCAGGGGAGCCGAAGCCGTTGATGACGACGTTGGCGCCCGCGGCGGCGAAGGCGCGCGCATAAGCAAGCCCGATGCCGCTGGTCGAACCGGTCACGACGGCGTTCTTGCCTGACAGACTACCCATATTATTCGCTCCTTTTTGGCGGGGGCGCGGTGACGTCCCCCGTAAGATCGTAGGTCACCATGGTCTCGCCGGACTGCGGCCTGTCGAGCCAATCCTTGTGGCGCATCGACAGATGCACGTCGCGCACGCCGCTTTCCCAATGCTCGACCATGGCAACATGCGAGAAGTCGTAATCCTTGGACGAGGATTCGTAGTTCTTGCTGCGATAGATCAGGTGCACGACCGTGACCGTGCTCTCACGAGATGCCTTCGCGAGGAATTCGACGGAAGGGTCGTTCTTGAGATAATCGGGCAATTTGGAAATCAGGTCGCGCACCGCCCGGCGGGCGTTGTGGATCTGCTTGTTCTTGTCGGTGTTCATCCGCGTGCGGCTGGAGAAGCGGATGTCCTTCTCGCGCTCGGTGGCCTCCAGCAGAGAATTCGGCAGGTCGCCGCGCGCGGAAAACAGGTCGACCTGGAAGATCAGCATGTCGCGGTCGAGCTCGGCATCGAGCACGTAGTCGAGCGGCGTGTTGGAGGCGATGCCGCCGTCCCAATAATGCTCGCCGTCGATGACGACGGACGGAAAGCCGGGCGGCAGTGCGCCGGAGGCCATGATGTGCTCGGGTCCGATCTTCTTGCCGAGCTTCTTGAACTCGTAATTGTCGAAATATTTGAAGTTGCCCGAGGTGACGCCGACCGCACCGACGGAGAAGCGCGTCTTGAGATCGTTGATGCGGTCGAAATCGACCAGCCGCTCCAGCGTCTTCTTCAGCGGCGCGGTGTCGTAATAGCTCTCGGCCTGCGGGCTGCCGGGCGGCCACATCGGCGCGGGCGGCACGCGCGGGACGAAGAAGCCGGGTACGCCGAAGGTCGCGATCAGCGCGGCGCTGGTCGAATTGAACAGTTCGCGGCTGTGGTCGCTCTTGCCGATCGGCTTCCACGGCACCGGCGCGGAGACCATCTCCCAGAATTCCTTGAGCCGCTTGACGCGGGTGTGGCCCTCATTGCCGGCGATGATCGCGGCGTTGACCGCGCCGATCGAGATGCCGGCAACCCATTCCGGCTCGAAGCCGTAGCCGCACAGCGCCTGATAGGCGCCGGCCTGATACGAGCCGAGGGCGCCGCCGCCCTGGAGGACAAGGACGCGTTGCGCATTCGCGGGGACGCTGGCGGCTTCAGGGCTGTGATCTGTCATTCGGGAACATTAGCAGATGGCGGCCGACCGTGGCGACAGTTCGCCGCGGCGTCAATGCATCCCGGGATCAAGTCTGGCTTATCGCTCCGTCGAGGCCAGGATCATGGTCCAGAACACCTTGTACTTGGTGCCCGGAGCGTAGCTCGCCGCGATGCCCAATTTTGTGACACCGCCCTTGAGCATGTTGGCCCGGTGGGGCGGCGAGTCGCGCCAGCCGGAAAACGCTTCCGCCAGCGTGTGATAGCCGGCCGAGATGTTCTCGACCGCCACGGTCGCGGGATAGCCGCCGGCGGCAAGGCGCTTGGCCAGGGGTGCGCGGACGTCGTGGTCCATCTTGTTGGCGGCGGCCATGGCATTGGACTGGGATTCGGCGAGCCGCATCAAATCGGGGTCGATGACGACGGTGCCGAGGGCGTTGTTCTGGCGGTATTGCGAGATCATGATCGCGGCCGCCTGGGCATCGAGCTTCGAGCCCGGGACCGCCATGTCGGCATACATCGACGGCTGCTGCTGGATCGGTGCCTCATTGCCGGCACAGCCGGCGAGAAGCAAAGAAATGAGTATCGCGGCCGCAGCGCGCATGAATCGGGGCCCCCAAGGAAGGGCCGTTGTTGCATACGAACCGTGGCTGAAAGGTGAATTTTGAAGAAAATTCGACCCTTCAGGTCGGCTCAGGTGCCCGCAAATATCCGGTAGCGGCGGGGCTCAAGGCCGATCGTGTCGCCAGCGCGCAGTTCCCTGCCGCGGGGGGCGTCGATCTCGATGGTTTGCCCGCCCGATAGTGCCACCTCGGCCCGCTGCACCGGGCCGAAATTGCGGACATGCTGAACCGCGCCCTCGAAGGCGCCGCTGCCGGGCGGGCCGACCAGCATGTCATGTCGCCGCACGAACAGTTTTGACGCGCCAGGCGCTAGCCCGTCCGCCGCCAGCCGCAGCGGGTGGTCGCCGAGCCTGATCACGCCGCCCTCGACCTGCACCGGCAGCTCGATGGATTCGCCGATGAAGCCGTGGACGAAGGCCGTCGCCGGGGTCTCGTAGACGTCATCGGGCGAACCGATCTGCTCGATCCTGCCCTTGTCCATCACCACGACACGGTTGGCGACTTCGAGCGCCTCCTCCTGGTCGTGGGTGACGAAGATCGAGGTGACGTTGATCTCGTGGTGCAGGGAACGCAGCCATTTGCGCAGCTCCTTGCGCACCTTGGCATCGAGCGCGCCGAAGGGCTCGTCGAGCAAGAGGATGCGGGGTTCGATCGCGAGCGCGCGGGCGAGCGCGATGCGCTGGCGCTGGCCGCCGGAGAGCTGGCTCGGATAACGGTCGGCGAGCCAGTCGAGCTGGACGAGGTCGAGCAGCTCCTTGACGCGCGCACGGATGGTCGCTTCGTCCTTGCGGACCGCGCGGGGCTGCACACGGAGGCCGAAGGCGACGTTCTCGAACACTGTCATGTGGCGGAACAGCGCGTAATGCTGGAATACGAAGCCGACATGCCGTTCGCGCGCGCCTTGCGCCAGCGCATCCTCGCCGTTGAAGGAGACTTCGCCGGAGTCGGGCCAGTCGAGGCCGGCGATGATGCGCAGCAGCGTGGTCTTGCCGGAGCCCGACGGTCCGAGCAGCGCCAGCAGCTCGCCATTGTCGACCTTGAGGTCGACGCCGTCGAGGGCGGCAAAGCTGCCGAACTTCTTGACGAGATTTTTGACTTCAATGGTCACTTGCGTCGTGTCCTTCGTCGAGGTGACGTTCGAGAACGGTCTTGGCGATCAGCGTGATCAGCGCCAGCATGGCGAGCAGCGAGGCGATCGCGAAGGCGGCGACGAACTGGTACTCGTTGTAGAGAATCTCGACCAGCAGCGGCATGGTGTTGGTCTCGCCGCGGATATGGCCGGAGACGACCGAGACCGCGCCGAACTCGCCCATCGCGCGCGCGTTGCAGAGCAGGACGCCGTAGAGCACGCCCCATCTGATGTTGGGCAGCGTGACGCGGAAGAAGGTTTGCAGGCCCGAAGCGCCGAGCGAGACCGCGGCTTCCTCTTCCTGCGTGCCCTGCTCCTGCATCAAGGGGATCAGCGCGCGCGCCACGAAGGGGAAGGTCACGAAGGTGGTGGCAAGCGCGATGCCGGGAACAGCGAACAGGATCTGGATGTCGTGGTCACGAAGCCAGCTGCCGAAATACCCCTGCGCGCCGAACAGCAGCACGAAGACGAGGCCCGAGATCACCGGGCTCACCGAGAACGGCAGGTCGATCAGCGTGATCAGGAAGGTCTTGCCCGGGAAATCGAACTTTGCAATCGCCCAGGCGGCAACGAGACCGAAGACGAGATTGAGGCCGACCGAGATCGCCGCGACGATCAACGTCAGCTTGATCGCGGACAGCGCCTCCGGGTCGGCAAGCGCGGACAGATAAGCCAAAATGCCTTTCGAGAACGCCTGCGCGAACACCAGGACAAGCGGCAGCACGACGAAAACGGTGAGGAAGATCATCGCCAGCGCGATGATGGTGATGCGGACCGCGCGCGGTTCGGTGCGGAGGTTGTTGCGCGCCGCGGCCGCATGCGCGCGCGCCCTGGCGTCGGGAGCCGAGAGCGACACGGAATCTGCAATCTGCATCGTCATGATCCGCCCTCAGCGCGCCGGGATCCGGCTCTGCGCCCAGCGCTGGAGCCGGTTGACCGCGAAGATGATGACGAAGGAGACGACGAGCATGACCACCGCGATCGCGGTCGCATCGGCGTAGCGGAATTCGGACAGCCGGATCACGATCAGCAGCGGTGCGATCTCGGAGACGTTCGGCAGATTGCCCGCAATGAAGATCACCGAGCCGTATTCGCCGACGGCGCGGGCGAAGGCGAGCGCAAGGCCGGTGAGCAGCGCCGGTGCGAGCGAGGGCAGGATGACGCGGATGATGGTCTGCCAGCGGCTGGCACCGAGACTGCCAGCGGCCTCCTCGATCTCGGGATCGAGATCCTGGAGCACCGGCTGCACCGTGCGCACCACGAAGGGAATGCCGATGAAGATCATGGCGACGAAGATGCCGACCGGCGTGAATGCCACCTTGATGCCGAGCGCGGCGAGCGGTGCGCCCAGCCAGCCCTTCTCAGCGAACAGCGCCGTCAGCGCGACGCCGGCCACGGCCGTCGGCAGCGCGAACGGAACGTCCACGATGGCGTCAAAAATGCGCCGGCCGGGAAAGCGGTAGCGCACCAGCGCCCAGACGATGATGCTGCCCATCACGAGATTGACGCAGGCCGCCGCAAAGGCGAGGCCGAATGAAACCCGCAAGGCGTTCAGGGTGCGGCGGCTGGAAAGGATGTTCCAGAACTGCTCCGGGCTGAGTTCGAGCGATTTCAGGAACAGCCCGGCGAGCGGGATCAGGATGATGACGGACAGCCAGGTCAGCGTCAGTCCCATCGTGAGACCGAAGCCCGGCAACGTTCGGCGTCGTGCTGCGAATGCGCTCACCAGGCCCCCTGCTAAAGCCCCTTAAGACAGCGCCAGATCAGTTCTTGTAGATCTGGTCAAAAATGCCCCCGTCGGCGAAATGTTCCTTCTGCGCCTTGGTCCAACCACCAAAAACGTCGTCGATCGTGAATAGTTCGACCTTGGCGAAGGAATTTTCGTACTTCCTGGCGGTCTCGGCGTCGCGCGGGCGATAGAAGTTGCGCGCGGCGATCTCCTGCCCCTCTTTGGTGTACCAGTACTGGAGGTAGGCATCGGCCGCATTGCGGGTGCCCTTCTTGTCGGCAACCTTGTCGACGATCGCGACCGGCGGCTCGGCGAGGATCGACAGCGGCGGCGCCACGATCGCGAACTTTTCGGGGCCGAATTCCTTCAGCGCGAGGTAAGCCTCGTTCTCCCAGGCAAGCAGCACGTCGCCGACGCCGCGCTCGACGAAGGTCACGGTGGCGCCGCGCGCACCAGTGTCGAGCACCGGCACCTGCTGGAACAGCTTGCCGACGAACTCCTTGGCCTTGTCGGCCGAGCCGTACTTCTTCTGGGCAAAGCCCCAGGCCGCCAGATAATTCCAGCGCGCGCCCCCTGATGTTTTCGGGTTCGGCGTGATCACGGCGACGCCGGGCTTGAGCAGGTCGTCCCAGTCCTTAATGCCCTTGGGATTGCCCTTGCGGACCAGGAACACGATGGTCGAGGTGTAGGGCGATGAATTCTGCGGCAGACGCTTCTGCCAGTCGGCTGCGGTGAGACCTTTGCCGGCGATGGCGTCGATGTCATAGGCGAGCGCGAGCGTCACCACATCGGCCTGCAAGCCGTCGATCACGGCGCGCGCCTGCGAACCGCTGCCGCCATGAGACTGCTTGATCTCGACGCTCTTGCCGGTCTCCTTCTGATAGGCGGCCGCGAACGACTTGTTGAACTCGGCATAGAGCTCCCGCGTGGGATCGTACGACACGTTCAAAAGATTGATGTCAGCGGCGAGAGCCGAGCTTGCCCAAAGCAGTCCTGCCGCGAGCGGAACGATACGGCGCATCATGTCCATCTCCATTCACCTCGACGGCATCGGCGCCGTCGATGGCATGCGGGCATAACTCAGGGCGAAACGCTCTCAAGTCAACGGAACCGGATTTCCTTGTTCGTAGCCGGACAGCCTGACTGTGCTACGAAGTCTTCATCGTGTGGATGCCGCATTCTGTCTTCGCCCGGCCGCGCCAGCGACCGGCGCGTGCATCCTCGCCTTCGCTCGTTCTGCTCGTGCAAGGCATACACCCAACCGACAGGAAACCGGAGGCAGCCAGCGGATGACGCGGCAATTTGGCGCGGACGAAGATCGCCTCGAGCTCCTCGCGCGACACGTTGGCGAAGGGATTGAACTTCAACCGCGCGCCGTCGTCCTCGACGACCGGAATGTCGGCGCGCGCATTGCCCTGGAAGCGCTTGCGGCCGTTGAGCCAGGCATTGAACGGCTTTAGCGCACGCGACAGCGGCTCGACCTTACGAATGCGGCAGCAGGCATCGGGATCGGAGAACCAGAGATCGCGCTCGGGATCCTCGCGCAACAAGGACTCTTCCGCCGGCTTGATCGAACGGACGTCCTTGAGGCCGAGCGTCGCGATCAGCGTATCGCGATAAGCCAGCGTCTCCTCGAACAGCCAGCCGGTGTCGAGGAAGATCACGGGGATCGCCGGATCGACGTCCGCCATCACCTTGAGCAGCGTCGCCGATTCCGTTCCGAAGGACGACACCAGCGCGAGTTTTTCACGACCAACCGCCTTCAGGGCCGCAGCGATGATCTCCGCGGGCGAGGCATCGCGCAAGGCGCGATCGAACTCCTCCGCCGAAGGCCGTGCAGAGACCGGCGTCGACGAGACCTGAGGGGCGATGGCGTTCACGTGCCGACACCCTCGGAGTGACGCAGCTGCATGCGCCGGTGCAGCGCCGTGATGCGGCCGTCGCCGGTCGGCTGGTAGAACACCGAATAGCGTTTTGCGGTCTGCATGAAGGCTTCGGCGTCAGCCTGCTTCTTCACCTCGAACGAGTCGAAGCCGGCACGCAGCATGAACACGAACTGGTCGCGCAGCACCTGCCCCGTCGCACGGAGCTCGCCGCGATAATTGTAGCGCTCGCGCAGCAGCCGCGCCTGGCTGTAGGCGCGACCATCACGGAAGCTCGGAAACACCAGCGCCACTACGGCGATCTCGCCGAGATGAGGCACGAGTTCGCCGATATCGCGATTGTTCGGCCAGATCACGCCGACCTTGCCGCCACGCTTGAGCAGCGCATCGGTATCGCTCAGAAAGCGCTCGGCCGGCACGAGGACATCGCCGCCCTCCGGCAGCGGCGTGTCGACGGCCAGCTTGACGAAACTGTCGTCGGCGATTTTTCCGCCGTTAACGAGTGGCATAGACGCGCTCCTTGAAAGGTTCGACACCGAGGCGCTTCACGGTGTCGACGAACAGCTCCTCGGGCCGCTCGCGCAGCGCAAGATAAGCTTCCACGATGTCCTCGACGACGTCGGCGACCTCGTCGAACTTGACGCCGGGGCCGATCAGATTGCCGAGCGCGGCGCTCTCGTCGGCACGGCCGCCGATGGTGATCTGGTAGACCTCCTCGCCGTTCTTCTCGACGCCGAGAATGCCGATATGGCCGACATGGTGGTGGCCGCAGGCGTTGATGCAGCCGGAGATGTTGATGTGGAGCCGGCCGATCAGATTGGCGAGCTCGTGATTGGCGAAGCGTCGCGTCAGCTCCTGCGCGATCGGGATCGAGCGCGCATTCGCCAGCGAGCAATAGTCCAGCCCCGGGCAGGCGATGATGTCGGTGATCAGGTTGACGTTCGGCGTCGCCAGGCCAAGCTTGTCGAGCGCCTTCCACAGCGCCGGCAAATCGCGCTTGGCGACGTGCGGCAGCGCCAGGTTCTGCTCATGGCCGACGCGGATCTCGCCGAAGGAATATGTGTCGGCAAGATCGGCCAGCGCATCCATCTGCTCGGCCGTGGCATCGCCCGGAGGCGCTCCGATCGGCTTCAGCGAGATCGTGACGATGGAGTAGCCGGGGTTCTTGTGCGCGGCGACGGAGTTCTTGCGCCACGCCTCGAAATCGGGATCGGCCGCGGCCTGCCGCAGCTCGTCCGGCATATGCGGCAGCTTCTCGTAGGCCGGATAGATGAAGCGCGAGCGGATGTCCTCGATCACCTCGTCGTCGATCTGGAGCGAGGAGTTGCGGATGTGCTGCCACTCCTCCTCGACCTCGCGCGAGAACTTCTCGATGCCGAGCTCATGCACCAGGATCTTGATGCGCGCCTTGTAGATGTTGTCACGGCGTCCGTACTGGTTGTAGACGCGCAGGATGGCCTCGATGTAGCTCAGCAGGTCGCGGCCATGGACGAAGTGCTTGATGGTCTTGCCGATGAAGGGCGTGCGGCCGAGACCGCCGCCGACCAGCACCTCGAAGCCGGTCTCATTCTTCTCGTTCTTGATCAGACGCAGGCCGATATCATGAACCTTGATCGCGGCGCGGTCGTGATCCGATGCGGTGATCGCGATCTTGAACTTGCGCGGCAGGAACGAGAATTCCGGATGCAGCGTGGTGTGCTGGCGGATCAGCTCCGACCAGATGCGCGGGTCCTCGATCTCGCCGGGTGCGACGCCGGCCCATTGGTCCGAGGTGACGTTGCGCATGTTGTTGCCGGAGGTCTGCATCGCGTGGATGCCGACTTCGGCGAGATCCGCCAGCGCATCCGGCAGGTCCGACAGCTTGATCCAGTTGAACTGGATGTTCTGGCGGGTGGTGAAATGGCCGTAGCCGCGGTCGTATTTGCGCGCGACATGGGCGAGCCGCCGCAGCTGGTTCGACGCCAGCGTTCCATAGGGGATCGCAACGCGGAACATATAGGCGTGCAGTTGCAGATAGACGCCGTTCTGCAGGCGCAGCATCTTGAATTCGTCTTCGGTGAGTTCGCCCGAGAGGCGGCGCTGCACCTGGTCGCGGAATTCCGAGACGCGCTCGTTGACCAGCGTGCGGTCGATTTCGTCGTAAGCATACATGATTGAAGTGCCTTAAAGCTCGACTTGCAGCTCGACCCGCGATCAGACCGGCAGGTCGATGGTCACGCCGTCGCGGCGGATCTGCTCGCGCAGATTGCCCGGCAGGATCTTGCCGGCTTCGTCGACCTGTACCGGCGCGATATAGGGACCGATCGCGCCGACGTCATCGGCCACGGCCTCGGCGAGCAACGCTTTCGCCTCGTCGGAGTTTCGCACGATCGCGGCGTCCGCCAGGTCCGCCGACCAGCCCTTGGCAGCGGTACGGTAGACGACAACACCATCCCAGGTGCGGTTGGCGGTCACCACGGAGGAACCGTTGATCTTGAGTTTCTGTTGCAGGGGAGAGGTCATTCGGCAGCATCCAGCAGGTCAGAGAGGATTTGTTTCGGGGTTTCGCGGCGAAGCGAGCCGGCATGCCGGACCACGTCGCCGATGATGAGGATGGCGGGACCGCCATGGGTTTGCCGCACCAGCTCAGGCAGGTCGCGCAGCGTCCCGATCGCGCCCTGCGCGTCGGGGCGCGTGACGCGGGCGAACACGCCGACCGGCGTCTCCGGCGAACGGCCGGCGGCGAACAGGCCCGCACGTATGGCAGGCGCGGCCGTCATGCCCATGTAAACCACGACCGTCATTTTGGTGTCGGTCAGCGTCGACCAATCCACGTTCTCGGCATCGCGCGCCTTGTGCGCGGTAAGGAAGGTGATGCGGGTCGCTTCGTGACGGTAGGTGAGCGGCACCTCGAAATCGGCGGCACCACCGAGCCCGGCCGTGATGCCGGGAATAATCGTGTAGGCGATGCCGGCGGCGCGCAGCGCTTCGACCTCTTCGCCGCCGCGTCCGAACACGAAAGGGTCGCCGCCCTTCAGCCGCACCACGCGCTGGCCGGACTGCGCGGCCTCGATCATGCGCGTGTTGATGGCGTCCTGGCCGATGCCGGGCTTGCCGACACGGCGGCCGACCGCAACGCGCGTGGTGTCGCGGCGGATGCGGTCGAGAATTTCGCCCGAGACCAGTTCGTCGTGGAAGACGATGTCGGCGTCCTGCAACGCGCGCAACGCCTTGATGGTGAGAAGATCGGGGTCGCCCGGGCCGGCGCCGACCAGCGCGACCGAGCCTTCCGGTTTGTCGGCGCGCGCGAATGTGGATGGATCGGAAATCGCCTTGAGTGCCTCGTCCGCCTCGCTCTTGCGGCCGGCCAGCACGGCGGCGCCGATCGGGCCGTCGATGACCCGCTCCCAGAAGCGGCGGCGCAGCGGAAACTCGGCAATGCGCTCGTTGATGGATTTGCGGAAGCCGCCGATGAACTCGGCGAGTTCGCCGATACGGGCGGGCAGCAACGCCTCGATCTTCTCGCGCACGCGCCGCGCTACCACAGGCGAGGTGCCGCCGGTGCCGACCGCGACCACGACATCGCCGCGATCGACGATGGCGGGGAAGATGAAGCTGGAATGCTCGAGATCGTCCATGACGTTGACGGGCAGGCCGAGCGATTTTGCGCGCGCCGACATCGCAACGCCGACGTCACCCGCCCCTGCGCAGACGATGGCGATGACGCCCGCAAGATCGGCAGTCATCGGATCGCCGGTCGCGATGTCGATGCCCGCCGCCTCGCCGAGGCCGAAATCATGGTTGCCGTCGATCGCATGCACGCGGAGGCGCGCGCCGGCCGCGGCGAGCACGCGCAGTTTTGCGCGCAAAAGCTCACCCGCGCCGATGAGGACCACCGGACCGGCCTTGAGATCGAGGAACACCGGCAAGAACCGCATGCGATACTCGCTTCCCCCACATCCGGGGTTGACTGGAATTATTTTCTATATATGTGTCGTTTCGAGCGCGCAAAGAGAAAATTTTTTCTTCTCTTTCGCACTGCAACTATAGAATTTTCGCCTCCAAACGCAAAGTGGCAGAGATGCATCTTCTCAGGACCGATTCAGGTGCAGATGGACGGGACTCCCGCCCCCCCGTTTCCGAGCACATTTCCGTCGGGCTGACCGCCCCCGGCATGGACCATCTGGACCAGCTCGAGGCCCAGAGCATCTACATCTTCCGTGAGGCTTTTGGCCGTTTGAAGAAGATTGCCCTGCTGTGGTCGCTCGGCAAGGACTCCAACGTCATGATCTGGCTGGCGCGCAAGGCCTTCTTTGGCCGCCTGCCGTTCCCCGCCCTCCATGTCGACACCGGCAAGAAGTTTCCGGAGATGTATCGCTTCCGCGATCATTACGGCAAGGAGTGGGATCTCGACCTGCGCGTCGAGCCCTGCCCGCCCATCGATGCCGTCGACCCAACGCTGCCGCCGGCCGCCCGTTCCGCCGCACGCAAGACCGAGGGGCTCAAGATGGCGCTCGGCAAATACGGCTTTGACGGCCTGATCGCCGGCATCCGCCGCGACGAGGAGGCGACCCGCGCCAAGGAGCGCGTGTTCTCCCCGCGCGGGCTCGAAGGCAATTGGGACGTGCGCGACCAGCCGCCGGAATTCTGGGATCATTTCAACGCGTCGCCGCCACAAGGCGCGCATTTGCGCATCCACCCGATCCTGCATTGGACCGAGGCCGACATCTGGGCCTACACCAAGCGCGAGAACATCCCGATCATCCCGCTGTATCTGTCGCAGAACGGCAAGCGCTATCGCTCGCTGGGCGATCAGGACATCACCAACCCCGTGAATTCGACCGCATCCAACATCGACGAGATCCTGGCGGAGCTTGAGCAGACCAAGGTGCCGGAACGTGCGGGGCGTGCGCTCGACCACGAGACCGAGGACGCCTTCGAGCGCCTGCGCGTCGCCGGCTATCTCTGATCCAAGGACGACACCCGGCTATGAACATGATTGTCACCCCTGCTTCGCCGGCCACCCCGAACGGCACCACGCGTCCGCAGGTTCGCATCGTCATCGTCGGCCATGTCGACCACGGCAAGTCGACGCTGGTCGGCCGCCTGCTGCACGAGACCGGCAGCCTGCCCGACGGCAAGCTCGAGATGCTCAAAGCCGTCAGCGCGCGGCGCGGCATGCCGTTCGAATGGTCGTTCCTGCTCGACGCGCTCCAGACCGAGCGCGACCAGGGCATCACCATCGACACCACGCAGATCCGCTTCCGCACCAATTCGCGCGACATCGTCCTGATCGACGCGCCCGGCCATGCTGAATTTTTGCGCAACATGATCACCGGCGCTTCCCAGGCCGACGGCGCGGTGCTGATCATCGACGCGCTGGAAGGCGTGCGCGACCAGACCCGCCGGCACGGCTATCTCCTGCATCTGCTTGGCGTGAAGCAGGTCGCGGTCGTCGTCAACAAGATGGACCGCGTCGACTTCTCCGCCGAACGCTTCCAGGAGATCAGCGACGAGATTTCGGCGCATCTCAACGGCCTCGGCGTGAAGCCCACGGCCGTGATCCCGATTTCCGCCCGCGATGGCGATGGCGTCGCGGAGCGCACCGGCCGCATCGGCTGGTACAAGGGTCCGACCGTGGTCGAGGCGCTCGACCAGCTCCAGCCGGCGCGCCCGCTGGAAGCGCTGGCACTGCGGCTACCGGTGCAGGCGATCTACAAGTTCGACGACCGCCGCATCGTGGCGGGGC
>NZ_AKIY01000203.1 GCF_000282615.1 Bradyrhizobium sp. YR681
CGGCCGAGCCGCCATGTCACGGCGAGTCCGATGACGCCGACGATCGCGCCGACCAGGCGTCGCGTCTCGAACAGCTCGAGCGGAATGACCTTGTGCAGGAGGGCTGCGACCATGTCGAAGCCGCCGCCATACATATAGAGATTGGCGAAGGAGAGGGCCGCGGTGTCCCTGAAACCGGAACCGAACATGCGCAGCAGCAGGTCGGCATATTCGGCGTGCGTGTAATCGTCCCAGCCGAGTCCGTAATCACGGAAGGTCAAGCCGGCGATCACGGCGACCGCGGCCAGCACCAGCATGGCGAGATCGTCGCAAGTCCGTTCGACCGAGCGCCGCAGGGGCGTGTCGATCGCCGAAGTCGTGATGGATGTCATGGCTATTGGTGACCCGGAATCCCCTCTTGGCCCTGCTGGTGCGCGCGGGCCACTTCCCCGGAATCCCTATAGCGCAGTTCCATTACCAAGTAATTGGGCATTATGGCTAAATTCCTGATGCGACGCAGCAAATCCTGGCAACCGGGAGCAGACTAGCAGTAACGATCCGTAGCTGAAGGGAATGTGAATAAGTCCCTGATTTCCTTCCTTTAAGGAACGCTGCCAACAATTGGCCGTTGGCGAGGAACACAGTATGACGGTATCGTGGCGTAGAGTTAGAGGATGTCGCGTGTAGATGCGCGGCTTGGGGTGAGTTCGATGACCTTGGCATTGTTGATCGCGGGCATCGTCGCCGCCGTGGCGGGCCTCCTTGCGGTCGCTTTTGGCTTTTCCGTCAGGGAATTCAGCCTCGGCAGCACTCTCATAATCTCCGGCACGATCGGCGTCTGCTCCGGAATGTTACTGACTGGCCTCTACGTCGTGGTCGCGGAACTGAAGGGCATCGCCCGCCGGCTCGCGGGTTCGGCCGCGGCCTCGGAGGTTCGGGTCAGGCCCGTTCTGCCGGGGCTCGCGGTGCCCGGCGCGCCGGAATCGGCTCCGGCGATGCGGACCGAGCCGATGGCTCCGCCAGCGCCTGCCGCGCTGCCGCCATGGCAGGGCGAAGCCCCCGTGCGCGAGCGACCGCGCGTCGATCCGGCGCCGGAGCCGGAAGCTCCGACGCCGCCCGCAGCTTCCGAGCCGCCGCGCCGGCGCAATTTGATGTTCGCCTCGACCTCGCGCAAGGAACGCGAACGCGCGGAGGCAAAGACCGGCGAAGGCGCATCGCAGCCGCACGCAGAGCCCGCAGCGCCTGCCACCCCGGACGCCCCGCCTGCAAGCTTCGACGACGCCTGGCCGAAGCCGGATCGCCTCCGCCCGGCTGAGCCGCCGGCCGGCGCCCGCCGCCCGCCGCCTCGCTCGCCCTCGACCTTTGCCGAGGCCGCCGCGCCGCCTGCGCCTGCGTCGGAGCCGGAGCCGGCGGAGCAGGCGCCCGTCACCGTGCTCAAATCCGGAATCGTCGACGGCATGGCCTATTCGCTCTATTCCGACGGTTCGATCGAAGCGCAGATGCCCGAGGGCATGATGCGCTTTGCCTCGATCGACGAGCTGCGCGCTCATCTCGACCAGCGCGGCGGCTGACGCTCGCCGCGCCCGAGCAATTTGGGCGATCGAGTGACTCGCCGAACAAGCAAAGCGCCGCGCTTCTTGTCACGTCCTCGATCATCAGCTCATATTCGTCAGTCCCGTATTTGGCCGAACATATTGTTGACACGGAACAGTTTGGTGTCGTCTCTCCGGTGAGACGCAAGGCGAGAGAAAGGTCGGGCCCATGTCGGATGCCGGGGCTAAGAATTTCATTGAGCTGACGGCGAGCATCGTGTCGGCCTATGTCGGCAACAACCCGACGCCGGCCGCCGAGATTCCGAACCTGATCAGCCAGGTGCATGGCGCACTGGTGCGTGTCTCGTCAGGCCGCATCGAGGCGGTGCCGCTCGAGCCGGCAAAGCCGGCGGTGTCGCTGAAGAAGTCGATCGCGCCGGACTATCTGGTGTGCCTCGAAGACGGCAAGCGCTTCAAGTCGCTGAAGCGGCATCTGCGCACCCAGTACAACATGACGCCGGAGCAATATCGCGAGAAATGGGGCCTGCCCGCCGACTATCCCATGGTCGCGCCGAACTATGCGGTGGCGCGCTCGCAGCTGGCCAAGCAGATGGGATTGGGACAGCAGCAGCGGAAGCGGAAGTAGAGCTGGGCGCTGGATCCCGTAGGGTGGGCAAAGGCGCGTAGCGCCGTGCCCACGAGCTTTCTCTGATCATACTCAGATGGTGGGCACGCTCCGCTTTGCCCACCCTACGGAAGCTCCCTACGACGCTTCCGCCAGCGCCTCTCTCGCATCCGTCTTGATGCGCTCGACCATCGAGCGCAGGCCGTTGGAGCGCTGCGGCGACAGATGGTCGCGAAAGCCGAACTCGTTGAACACGGCGATCGCGTCGGTATCGAGAATCTCCTGCGGCGTGCGGCCCGAATAGAGCGACAGCACGATCGCGACCAGCCCGCGCACGATGTGCGCATCGCTGTCGCCGCGATATTTGAGGACCGGCGCGCCGCCATCGCGCGCGACCAGCTTCTGGAGCCAGACCTGGCTGACGCAGCCATTCACCTTGTTGGCGGCCGAGTGCTCCTCGTCGGGCATCGGTTCCAGGGTCCGTCCGAGTTCGATGACGTACCGGTAGCGGTCGTCCCACTCGTCCAGAAGCTCGAAATTGTCCCTGATTTCGTCGATCGTCGTCATGCTGGCCCATCGTTACCGTTCAGGCCAATATAGGGACGCGAAGCCGTGAAATCGATAGGGTTTCGGCCCTAATTCGCGCTCTGCGGGCCGCGCCATTCCAGCGCGAGGTCGTCCTGGCTCAGGGTATCGCGCGGCGCCTCGCTCGAGGCGGCATCGCCTTCGCCGGCCAGCGCGATCGAGCCGGTGTGATCGGGCGCCTTCTTGCTGTCGGTCTTCTCGTTCTTCTCGTTGGTGATCTGCTCTTTCTTGTCGTTGATCATCTGATAGATCTTCTTCGCGCCGTCCTGGGCGCGCTGGCCGATGATGGTCGCGGCCTGTCCGCCGACCTCGCAGGCCGCCGGTTGGCGTTTGCAGAACTGGCTCACGTCCGAGACGGCCGCGGTCGCAGCCTGCACCGCGTCGGCGGCGCCGATCTGCGGCAGCTTGTCCGATTCGGGTGTCTTGTCCCTGGGCAGGAGCACCAGCACCAACCCGAGCCAGAATGTGATGCGGAGCAGAAAGCGCATCTTGTCGACCTGTATGTTAGATCCCGCCGCGGCGATTCCCGCAGGGCGCGTCGGACCTAGCAACTCTCGATAAATCGCAAGTGATTGCCTTCCGCTTAATTCGCGGAAAATTTACGCAAAAATCTTCGCGTTCCCCGGCCTCGTAAATTTTCCATTGATGCCGGGCTCCGTGGTCCTCCGGGCCCCGTGTCCACCAATTCGAAACCATGAGGAGGAGGGTGAAACCCTGTGTTCACCATCCTCAAGGAAGACGTCGTCAAATCGTCTAAAAAGCCCCGCGATGACACGGTGTCCGGCTGCACGCCTTGCCGCCTTAGCACTCGTTTAAGGTCGCTCTGACACGGTGGCTCAACGATAAGGAGGCGTTCCGGCACGTCTTCTCCGACGAGCAAGCCGAAGCGCGAGACCCGTGACAGTTTTGAGTATCATCCGCGATTGTCTCGATGCGCTGCTGCATCCCTCCGCGCGTTACGACGCGCTGACGCGAGCGCGTCATCGTGCCTTCATGGCGCCGCGGCTTCTGGGAAGCCTCGCTGCCTTCGCCGCATTTCCGGTTTATCTTGCCATGCGTGGCGCGCCGAGCGCGATCGAGGTCGCCGCTTTCGCCTGGCTGATCGCGCCCATCATGCTGTCCTGGTTCCTGTCGCGCACCGGGCGCTACGAAGGCGCGCATGTGCTGTCGTCGCTGGCGCTCGCCGGCCTGATCATGGCGGTCGCGATGACCACCGGCGGCATCGAATCATTCGCAGCGGTCTGGCTGGTCGTGGTTCCGCTCGAAGCTGCGCTGTCGGCCTCGCGCCGCGTCGCGGCCTTCGCCTCACTGCTCGCGCTGTCCTGCGCGGCGATGCTGATTCTCATCGGCCAGCTCGGCTGGCTGCCGCTCGACGAGCTCGGCGCCGCGGAGCGCGGCGTGCTGATGGCGTTCGGCGTCGCCTCGGCCACCCTCTATGCTGCGGGCCTTGCCTTCGGTGCGGAGTCGCTCGCGCGCACCAGCGTTGCGCTGCTGTCGCGCGAGGAGGAGCGCTATCGCCTGCTGGCGCGCAACATGAGTGACGTCATCTCGCGGCATCAGCGCAACGGCGCGGTGCAGTTCATTTCGCCGGCCGTCGAAGCCATGCTCGGCACATCGGTGACGCAACTGCACGGCCACGGCCTGTTCGATCGCGTCCATGTCGCCGATCGCCCGGCCTATCTCACCGCCTTGTCGGATGCCGCGCGCGGCGACGTGCGCAGCGTCGAGTTCCGGTTGCGGCGGGAGCCCGTCGGTTCCGAGCGCGGGCAAGTCAATTATCAGGTCGATTTCATCTGGGTCGAGATGCGCTGTCGGCCGCTCGACCAGGATCTGGGCCGTGACGCCATGCGCGAGGCCGACGTCGTCGCCGTGATGCGCGACGTCACCGACCGCAAGCTTTCCGAGCAGGCGCTCGACCAGGCGCGCAGCGCCGCGGAAGCGGCCGATGCCGCCAAGACGCGCTTCCTCGCCACCATGAGCCACGAATTGCGTACGCCGCTCAACGCCATCATCGGCTTCTCCGAGATGATGGCGCAGGAGCAGACCCTGATGCTGGGCGCGGCCCAGCGCAAGGAATATGCCCAGCTCATCAACGATTCCGGCCAGCATCTGCTGTCGGTCGTCAACGGCATCCTCGACATGTCGAAGATGGAATCGGGCAATTTCGAGATTGCGTCCGAGCCGTTCGCGCCGCGCGCCTCGCTGATGCATTGCTGCAATCTGCTGGCGCTGAAGGCCCGCGAGAACGGCATCGATCTCGTCACCGATGCGCCGCAGGACCTGCCTGTCATGACCGGCGATCCGCGCGCCTTCAAGCAGATCGTGCTCAACCTCGTCGCCAACGCCATCAAGTTCACCGAGCGCGGCGGTCAGGTCTCCGTGACGGCCGCGGTGACCGGATCGCAGCTCACGCTGCGCATCAGCGACACCGGCGTCGGGATTGCACCTGACGATCTCAAGCGCATCGGCGCGCCGTTCTTCCAGGCCGGCAAGACCTATCAGCGCCGTCACGAAGGCACGGGCCTCGGCCTTTCCATCGTCAAGAGCCTCGTGGCATTGCATCTCGGCGAATTGACGGTACAAAGCAGGTTAGGCGAGGGCACCGTCGTCACCGTCAAGCTGCCGCTGATCTACACGCCGCCGCAGGCCAAGCCTGCCGACAGAATGCCGGCCGAGAGCAAGATCGCGACCTTGACGCCGGTGCTGCGTCAGGAACCCCTGGAACAACTTCACGACCAACCTGCTGCGGTGAAGAAAAGTGCCTAAGAAGTCTGCCAAGGACGAAGCTGCTCCGCGCCGCCGTGGCGCCAAGGCCGGTGCAAAGGCCGCGGTCATCGATGTCGAGACCGAGCGCAACCTCGTGATGCGCGTGCTGCTGCACAGCCCGAAGGATACGCTGGCCGGCCTCGTCGCCGTCGCCGCGATCAGCGCGATCGTCGCCAATGCATTGTTCCTCCAGACCGGCCGGCATCCGGCGCCGATGTTCGGCACCGTGATCAATCTTCCCGCGCCCTCGTCGGTGCCGCTCTCGAACCCCATGCCGCGTCCGCGCCCGGTCGGCGCCGAGACCTCGCCGCTCGAGCCGAGGGCCACCGAGTTTCGCGTCGAGCCCAAACCTGCCGAGCGCGCCGCCGAGAAGCCGGCCGAAAGACCCGTCGAGGCGACCGCATCGACGCCGCGCGCGGCGGGCGATCCCATGACCAATCTGGTCAAGCAAACGACGTCGGCGCCGCAATCCGTTGCAATTGCGCGTCCGCCGGCGCCGATCCCGGTGCAGCAGAGCCCGGCCGCGCGGCGCATTGCCGGCGTCCAGCGCGCGCTGTCCGAATACGGCTACGGCAATCTGAAGATCACGGGTACGATGGCCGGCGAGACCCAGTCCGCGATCCAGAAATTCGAGCGCGAGCACAAGATGCCCGTCACCGGCCAGGTCTCCGACCGCCTGCTCCGCGAGCTCGCCGCCGCGATCGGCCATCCGGTCGAGTAATCGTCACGCTTGCGAAGGCTGGTGCTGATCGCGGCACTGGCCTATCGTGCGATTCATGCGTTTGAAATCCAACATATGGGTCGCTGCCTATCTGCGCCGGTGCCAGACCGAGGGCGTGTTCGGCGCGGTGCGCCATCGCGGCGCCGAGGAGGCGGGGGCGGTCTTCGTGAAGGTGGCGCTGCTCGACGGCAATGCGCTGCTCTACGTGCCGGCGCCGCAGACCTCTTATGACGACGGCCGGCCGGTCGATCGCTTCTTCGTGCCGGCCGGGCCGCTGCCGATGCCGGAGCCTGCCGTCGAGGAGCGCCTGACCAAGGAGCTTCGCTTCGATCCGGATGCCTGGATCGTCGAGACCGAAGACCGCGCCGGGCGGCACTTTCTGGAATTGGCGAAGACGTAGCTGCTGCCTCGCCGTCATTGCGAACGTGGCGAAGCAATCCAGAATCTTTCAGTGCAGGCGTGGGGAACGATCAGCGATCCGATGATCCGCCGGTGCCGGTCCGCACCGCAGGCGCGGAGCCCGGCTGCACGCCCGGCCGCGTCTGGCTGGCGCCCGCACGCGCGCGCTGGCGTTCGCTGTCGTGCAGCGACGACTGGTACTTTGCCCGCGTCACCGCGAGGGTCGAGCCGCGCCAGGCCGCCAGCAGCACCAGCGCGGAACGATCGCTGATGCGATCATAGAGCCGCGACAGCCGGTACACGTTGTTCACGGAGTTGCCGATCTCCGGCTTGAAGAACAACAGGATACGCTGGAAGTTCGGGCTCGGCATGTCGAGCGCGCGGGCGGCGACCGCGAGCGCCTCGCCGCCGGCATCGTCGACGATCTGCGCTGCGACGCGCGAGGGCAGGATCAGGCTGTCGCCGAGCTCGTAGATGAAGTTCTCGACATCGCCCGCGATCGCCGCCATCTCCAGGATCTGGATCGCGCGCTTGGCGCGCACGGTCGGAATCCGCGGCGCGGCCTTCAGCGGCGTCTGCGCCAGGTTGTGCAGGATCATCGCGCGTTCGGGCGCCCCGGCGCGGAAGAACATGTCGTGGATCTCGGCGGCGTCCTTCGGCTGCATCGCCATGTTGGCGGCCATGCGCTGCTCGGCCTCGGTCGGCGCGCGGGCCGGGGCGGGCGCTGCCGGGGCGCTGGGGATCTCGCGCGCGAGCGGGACCCTGCGGCCTTCCTGGGCCGCGACCAGCCCGAGCTTCTGGAGCACGGCGACGGGCGTCTGCGGATAGACCGCGAGCTTTGCCTTGATCGCCGCACGCGTCGCATCGTCGACCTGGTCGATCAGCCGCGTCGCAAGTTCGACGAATTGGCGCTGCTCGTCTTCGCTGTGGACGCGGGTCTGGACGTAGAGGTCGGTCAGCACGCGCAGCAGCGTCGGGCGAACATCGACGCCTTCGCGGCGGGACAGGTTCATCAGCCCGTCGAATCCGGGAAACAGCGACTTGGTCATGGAGGCGTACGCAACTCGGAAAAGATACTGGGTGCCGAGCCTAGCTCAGGTTCCTTTAAAGGCTCGTTAAGGAAAACGAGGCGTGAAGCCGGCCCTGCAAATTAAGGACTTGTCGTGCCGCAACGGGACGGGGCGACCCGTTCCGTGCGGTTACGGTCCAAGGGGGATGTTTACACCCCGTTAACCATGAGCTGATCTTAATGATCCGCATGTTGCAGGAGCGCATTTCATCGCGCGGCAATTAAGAGAGCTGATATGGGGACCATCATCGAATTTCCGGCCGGTCGCCGGGTAGGCTCGTCGGGGGACGTCACACCGCGCGCGGACATGGGGACGATACTGATCCTTCCCGTGATCCGGATCGAGCGCGAGGCGGACGAGACCAGCGGCGATCGCGGGCCGGAAGCGGGCACAGCGCCGGGGCGCCGTCGTCGTCGCCGCTAGCATCCGGCTTCTTGCAATGCCGGACCACATCCGCCAGATCCGGCCCTTCGTATCGGCCGTCCTGCTCGCGCTATTGGGCGCGACGCTCGGGGCCTGTAGTGGCGGCGATTTCGGCCGTACCCGCGAGAGCATGCGCAGCGACGACATGCATCGCTGGCTCGGCACCGAGGTCACCGCGAGCGTCGGCCTGAAGCCGTCGCAATTCCAGCTCACCGACGCGGAGCGCCAGCTTCGCGACCTCGCTTATCCCCTGATCGAGCCGCCGCTGTCGCGCCCCGCCTGGAAGAGCGTGTTCGGCGACTACAAGGCCTTGCCCTCGCCGTGGCGGCAGAAGGTCGTGTTCGACCGCACCATGTATGGCCGCACGCTGATCGACGAGCCGCACCGCTCGCATTCCTCGCGCTATGCGCAGCTGATCGAGGACGTGCGCAACGACACCACCCGTTTCGAGCCGTTCTTCGCCTCCGCGATCAAGGTCATCGACCTCGACAAGAAGCGCAACGCCAGCATGGCGCGCGTCTCCGAGCTCTCTGCGAAGGAGCGGGAGGACGCGGTCGAGCGCATGCAGGAGAACTCGCTGATCATCCAGTGGGTGCAGCAGTGCCTTGAGCAGCGCGTCTCGTCCTATCGCTGGGCGCTGGAGCGCCTGGTGATCCAGGCGCCCGACGGCATGGCCGCCGATGCCGACCGCCTGATCGGCGAGCTCGCAGCCCAGACCGCCAACCCGCCGGTCCAGGCGCAGCCGCCTTACGGCCGCGCGGTGGTCTCGAAGGGCTAGGACGTCTTGCGAGCGCCCGCCCGTTGGCGAGCGGGCTTGCGTCGCTGCTTCCGCAGCTTCCGACAAAATCCTTTAGCGCATCCACGAGCGGCACGGACGCTCGGCAGGCAAGCCCGACATCGCGCTTCACTTTGACCTCGATCTCGCGCACGGCGACATCGGGATTGCCGCGCGCAATACCTTCCGGGACGATGGCGATGCCGACGCCGGCCGCGACCAGCGCATGGACCGCAGGATGCGGATCGACAACCAGGCCCGGCTGCGCGCGCTGAAGCTGAACCACGGCGACCGCGTCAGCATCGTCAACAGCCATGATCCCGCGGACTACGAGCGATGCCGGTGCGGAGGGCATTCGCTGTCGTGAGACGCGGTGTCCGGCCAACGGATGGACCCAAGTGCTGACAATTCGTGCTAAGGATGTCGCCTCAACGCCAGGCGGAACCTGCAGGTGGGACCATCGACATGATTTGTCAGCAGTCTCGTGATCGGTTGGCTCTGGCGCTTCGGCGCTACGCGGCCGGACGTATCAGTAACGACGATTTGGCCGACATCGACGTTGATTGGCGGGATCGCGGCGCAGTTGCGGTCCAGCAGATGGCGTGGCGCCTTTACGACGATACCAGGCACCACTACGCAACAGGCAGACACGCGATAAATAGCGACGGCAAGCGGGTCATCGCAAGGTGGATCGTGTTCTTGCACAGTGACAGGGAATATCTTTGGCCTGACTATTCTTTCATCCAGATTATCAACTGGCCTTTCAACTTGTTGACCCTTGGCTGGTGGGAGCGCCGCAAGAACGTTCGTCGCGAGGAGTTCGAGCAAGCGGGCGACTTTGCTGCATGGCCGTTTATCGCGGTGACCGACCTCGAAGCTCAAATGCCGCGATACCTGTCAGGACACCGTCGGTCCGGCGCATAGCGCAACTGCCTCAAGCGAAATCCGGTCGGCTCAGCGGCAGCCAGAGTGTGGTTCATCCGGATCCCACTGCGCTTCAGCGCGGGAGCACATGCGCAATCGCGAACAGCGTTCGCTGGCGTTGTTGCTGATTGCGGAGTTCGCCCGCGAGCTTCAGCGCTGAGGCAACATCCCCCTCCCTGGCAGCGCACAATAGTGCCGGTGATCTCCGTGGTCGATTGCGCCAGGCGCTGCGCTTCGGCGATCTCGTCGCGTCGCGGCGCGTCCCACAGCGTCACGGCTTTCGGTCATGTCGAGGAGCCCTCGTCGGCCGGGATGAAGCGGAGCGTGCCGGCCCGGCGCGTCGGCTTGCCGGTGTCGTTGGTGTGATTGATGCCGTCCATGACGGGCACTTCAGCGAAATCGAACGGGCTGACCCCGTCGAGGCACGCCACGTTGACGGCATAGAGGCTGGTGTCGGACCGCCGCTGGTGGTGCGTGTAGATTCCGCAGGCCGAGCAGAAGAAGTGCTGCGCCGATCCGGTGTGGAAGCGGTAGCTCGTCAGCGCATCCTCGCCCCTCAGGAACCTGATCCCGCCCATCTCCGCCATGGTGACGACGGCGCCGCGCATGCGGCAATAGGAGCAGGTGCAGCGGCGGATCGCATTGAAGCCGTCGCTGAGCGTCACCTCGAAGCGGACCGCGCCGCAATGGCACTGTCCGGCCCGAACGTTTGCGTCGTCCACCATGCTGCCTGTATCTCCTGCCAGGATCGGTTCCGCCGAGCAGCCATCAAGCTCTGCGCGAGCGAGCCCGTTCCTTGATGATGGCCTTGTTTAGCTATTTTGCCCGAGGTGTCAAAGGCGGTTGCCCGAAGCTTGTTCCCGCGAACAACGCCTCCATCTCGCTGTCGAAGCCGGCCGGTCAAGTCAGTGAAAGGCGCAGCTTCACCGTCCGCGCGATCGCCGCCGGAGCCTCGTCGGGGATGGCGAAGCAGGAACTGGCGTTGATCTCGCACAGGACGTAGGTATCGGCACCGGAGGCGTCGCGCGGCCCATACAGGAAGTCCGCGTCCCAAATATCGCGGGCGCGTCGATCCTGCAGCCGTGCGCCTGCGGGCATTGGACATCCCATAATTCCAATATTCTAGAAATACAGTTGACAATGGAGCCGTACGAGCACATGGTCCCGCCATGAAGATCGATGACGCAGCAGCGCGTCTGGAGGCCCTGGGCAACAGGACACGGCTCCAGATTTACCGGGCCCTGGTGCGAGCCGGGCGATCGGGCATGCCGGTCGGCCGCTTGCAGGACAAGCTGAAGATCCCGGCATCGACGCTGTCCCATCACATCAAGTCTCTGGTCGCGGTCGGACTCGTGAATCAAGTCCGCGAGGCCACGACGCTGATCTGCCATGCCAACTATGATTCAATGCAGGGCCTGGTGGATTTCCTGGTGTCGGAGTGCTGCGCGGACGAAGCCGAATGCAAGAACGCCAAGACGGCGGCCTGATTTTTTTGGCCGAAATATTCGATGATTCTAGAATAATGGGAAGAGTGCAATGAGCGATGCAAAGACGGTTGCCATTGTCGGGGCGGGGCCGGTCGGCCTGGCCGCAGCAGCGCATGTGCTGGAACGCGGCATGTCGCCCATCGTGCTCGAGGCCGGGCCCGAGGCGGGGCACGCGATCCGTCAATGGCAGCACGTCCAGCTCTTCTCGCCATGGGAATACAATGTCGACAAGGCCGCCGCGCGCCTGCTGGCGCCCACGGGATGGAATTCGCCGGATCCACAGTCCTATCCGACCGGTGGCGAGCTGCTCGATCGATACCTCATGCCGCTCGCGACGCGAACGCCGCTGCGCGAAATGATCAGGGCGTCCAGCCGCGTTTCAGCTATCAGCCGTGTCGGCTTCGACAAGGCGAAGACCAGGGGGCGGGAGCAGGCGCCCTTTGAAATCCGCTATCAGAACGGCAAGGGGCCCGAGGTTCTGCGTGCAGATGCCGTGATCGATACCTCCGGCACATGGTTCTCCCCCAATCCGGCCGGCCGCAATGGCTTGCCGGCGATTGGTGAGCCCGAGTGTGGCGATCGTGTCGCCTACGGCATGCCCGATGTGCGAGGTGCCGGCCGCTCCCGATATGCCGGCAAGACCGTTGCTGTGTTGGGCGCAGGCCACTCCGCGGTTGGTACTCTCATCGATCTCGTACATCTCGCCGACGAAGTGCCAGGTACGCAGCCTGTCTGGCTGTTGCGTGGCGCCGATCCAGCGAAGGCTTTTGGCGGTGGCCGTAATGACAGGCTCGCTGCGCGCGGCGAACTCGGCAGTGCCTTCGCGGCGCTTGTTGCCTCTGGGAAGATCAGGGTCGAAACCGAATTCGGCGTCACGCATCTTTCGGACTCCGAAGGTCGCCTCAGGATCGCGGCAGGCTCCCGTTGCGTTGGACGAAGCGTGGTCGTGGACGAATTGATCGTAGCGACGGGCTTCCGTCCGGACTTTTCGTTCTTGTCCGAACTGCGTTTGCGGCTTGACCCGGCCATCGACGCGCCGGTCGCTCTCGCACCGTTGATTGATCCCAACGAGCATAGCTGCGGCACGGTGCGTCCGCACGGCGCGCGCGAGCTCGCGCATGATGAAGCGGGCTTCTACATGGCCGGCATGAAGTCGTACGGCCGGGCTCCGACCTTCCTGATGATGACGGGTTATGAGCAAGTTCGCTCGATTGCGGCCGATCTCGCCGGCGACAAGGCGGCGGCGGCGAGGGTGGAGCTTGTGCTGCCGGAGACCGGCGTCTGCACACGTGGTGGTGTCGAGGCTGCCGAAGCCGCAACGGGCTGTTGCGGCGGGCCGGCGAAGGAGGAGACGTCAGCCTGCTGTGCTGCCGATGAAACGGCGAAGCAGTCGGGCGCTGCGGGGTGCGGTTGTTCATGACGCAAGTTCCTTCGGGCCAAGCCCGAGGTCCGCTCGCCATCGTGCTCGCGCTCGGCACCGCGCAAACGGTTGCATGGGCGTCGAGCTATTATCTTCCTGCCATCCTGGCTGCGCCGATTGCGCGCGATCTCGGTCTAGCGCCGACCTACGTGTTCGGTGCGCTCTCGGGAGCGCTCGTCATCTCCGGTCTGCTCGGTCCGCGCGTCGGGCATGCCATCGACACGTTCGGAGGACGCAGCCTGCTCGCGATCTCGAACCTCGTGTTCGTGGCGGGACTGCTCTTGCTGTCCGTGGCTCATGGCGCGGTGGTGCTGATCGCGGCCTGGGTGTTGCTTGGGATCGGCATGGGCATGGGCCTTTATGAAGCGGCCTTCGCGACGCTTGCGCGCATCTATGGCACCAACGCGCGGCGAACTATCACCGGCATCACCCTGATCGCCGGATTCGCGAGCACGCTCGGCTGGCCGCTGACGACGTGGCTGGCTTCCGAGTACGGTTGGCGTATCGCCTGCCAGGTCTGGGCGGTGATCCATATCGTTCTCGCCTTGCCGCTCAATCTCTCGCTGCCGCGCGCCGTCCCGTTGGATCAGCAGCCGCGACCGGGCACGGGCCAACAACCCGGACGCCAGAGCGAGACTTTCGCAATGGTGCTGCTGGCCTACATGTTTGCCGCCGCAAGCTTCGTCAGTTCGGGCATCTCGGCCATCCTGCCGACCATGCTGGTTGCGTTCGGTGCGACTCCGGCGCAAGCCTTGCTTGCAGGCGCGTTGGTGGGGCCCGCGCAGGTCGGCGCCCGCCTTTTGGAGGCCGGATGGCTCGCCCGGTTTCATCCACTGCTCTCTGCAAGGCTGGCCATGCTGATGAATCCGCTCGGCGTCGTTGCGCTGGTCGCGGGCGGACCCCTGCTCGCGACGACGTTCACGGTGCTGTACGGCGCGGGCAACGGCATCATCACCATTGCCCGCGGGACGCTTCCCCTGGTGCTGTTCGGGCCGGCCGGATTCGGCCGGCGCGTCGGCATGATCTCGCTGCCCTCTCGAGTAACGGGTGCTGCCGCACCGCTCGCACTGGGGCTGATGGTGGAGCACATCGGCAGCGGCGCGCTGTGGATCAGCGCACTCGTCTCGGTCTCGGCCTTTTTTGCGCTTCTGCTGCTTCGCACGGAGCAGCCAACATCAAAGCCGCTTCAGGTGGGAGAACAAAATTCGTAAGCTGAGCGGTCGGTCTCTGATTGTCGTGATGTGCCTCGGCCAGGTCGGCAATTTGCTGCCGCATGTGACTTTGTCCGCCAATCTGGCGCAGCATTTGATGCCGGCATGGGGCCTCTCGGCCGCCGAAGGCGGTCTGATGGCGAGCGGCTACGCGTTCGGCTACATGCTCGCAGTCCCCGTGCTGACGACATTGACCGACCGGATCGACGCTCGGCTCGTGCTGTTCTGGGGCTCGATCGTCAGCGGACTGGCGACCGCCGCATTCGGCATCTTCGCGCAGGGATTCTGGTCCGCGACCGCGATCTGGTCCCTTGCAGGACTTGGGTTTGCCGGCGCTTACATGCCGGGCCTGAAGGCCCTGACGGACCGGCTTCCTGCCGGCGATACTTCGAGGGCCGTCACGCTGTACACGTCGAGCTTCTCGGTCGGTGTCGGTCTGTCGTTCCTGGTTGCGCAGGTGATCGCCGACCGCTGGGGATGGCGGACGGCTTTCCTTGTCACCGGCTTCGGACCGATTGCGATGGTCGTCGCATGCCTTCTGATGCAGGCGCAGCGGCCCGCGCCGAAGGCGGGGCGTCTGCTCGACTTCGCGCCCGTTTTCGCCAACCGCGAAGCGCTCGGATACATCTTCGGCTACGGCGCCCACTGCTTCGAACTCTACGGCATCCGTACCTGGCTGGTCGGGTTCTGGACCTTCGTCGTCACCCATCAAGGCGCGCCGTCGTGGCTCAGCCCCGTCGTGCTGAGCTTCTGCTTCGCAGTGATCTCGATGCCCGCCAGCATCCTCGGCAACGAGGCCGCGCTGAAATTCGGACGGCATCGGGCGATCACGGTCGTGATGATCGCGTCGGCTTGCGTTGCGCTCGTCATCGGCCTCAACGCGACGGCCCCCGCTTGGATGCTCGCACTGCTGCTGCTCATCTATGGCCTGACCGTGCCGGCCGATTCCGGCGCGTTGACGGCCGGCATGTCGGCCGCCGCAGTGTCCGAGCATCGTGGTGCAACTCTGGCTTTGCATTCGACGGTAGGCTTCGGCCTGTCAGCACTCGGCGCGTGGGGGGCTGGCGCCGCGGACGCGGCCGGTGGTCCGCAGAGCGCGACCGGCTGGCTGCTGGTGTTCATCGTGCTCGCGGCCGGAATTGCGGTGGGGCCGCTGGTGCTGCTGTGGGCGCGCGCGACTCAATCCGGGAAGCTGCGATCGTGAACGGGAGACAGCAGGAACGATGGTTCCCCGGGCGGGTTGACGGTAACGTTCAACCCGCAGAGCCCAATGCATGCAGTTGTTTCCCAATCGGTTGCTCCTCCTCTGGAGCTTGCCGGTCATCATTTTCCTCGGCGGCTGCGACGCGAAGCCCGAATGCGACTCCCCTGAAACGCGAAAGGCCGTCCTCGACGCTGTCTCGGACGATCATCGCAATCCGCTGGTCGATTTCGCCGCGAAGAATTCGACCGCGAAGGCGAGCCTGGAGAGCAAGAAGCCGCTCTATCTTCTCGGCGAGAAGATCGTGACGTCTTCGTCCAGCAACGGCAAGCGAACCCTGCAATGCAGCGGCGCGATTTCTGTCGCCGTGGGGGATGTAAAGGCCTCGAAGGAGATCGAATTTTCCGTCCAGAAATCGAAGGACGGCAAGCTCTCCGTGGCGGTCACGCCATTCCAGTTTTAAGGCGTCGGTTGGGTTTGGGCGTGCGGCATTGTTCCGCGTTTTTGTGCCGCGAAGTCGGGAAGATTCTGCAACGTCAGTTGTCCACACCCACGACGGGCAGTATCGAAGTGCAGATCGCACCCACTAGCCATCGATAATTTGCCAACGCCGTCGGCGTCGTCTTGATGGCGGCATGGGTACCAAATCACGCGAGGTCATCTGGAGCGGCCGGATCATGGGCGCGGAGATTTCCGCCAAGCATGCCCGCGAGGAGGCGAAGAAGGCCGTGCGCGAGGCCGACCGTGCCGAAGCCGAAGCCTGGTCGGTTCGCATGGAAGGCTACGGCGGCCCCTCGCAGCCGTCTCCGACGATCGCGCAATGCCTCAACGGCGGCATGGGCTGGCTGGAGGTCGAGTGCAACAGGTGCAAGACGCGTGCGAGCCTGCCGCTTGATGCGATCCGCCGGCCGCGCGATACGCCGATCTGGAAGCTGGAGGCCTCGCTCAAGTGCCGATCATGCCGTAAAGGCCGCCATGCGCCACCCGTCCACATGATCAAGCTGACGGCAACGCGAAGCATCACGCCCTACAAATGGGTGCATCCGACTGAGGAGCGGTAGGATTGGCGAACTCCTGCGGAGTGAGCCGTTGATGAGGATTTGGTACTGCGGGGCGAATAGCAGTTCGACTACGAAAGTATCTCCTCCTCGTCATTGCGAGCGCAGCGAAGCAATCCGGAGTCTTTCCGCGGAGGGACTTCGATGCTTCACATCGCCTTGTCGCTGAACGCGGCGGGAAGCGTCGCGAGGAACGACATGACGCGCTGTGTGCGCAGGGGCGGGCGGCGGTCGGAGGTGCGCAGCATCCATAGGGGCTCTCCGGACGCGCGCCATGGCGCAAGCACTTCGACCAGCCGGCCGGTGCGAAGGTCTTCCTGGACGAGCCACGCCGGCCCCCAGCCGACCCCAAACCCATTTACCAACAAAGCGAGCGAAGCGTGCGCGTCGTCGCAAATGTGCTTGGGCTTGGGCGTGACGCGAATAGGTCCCTTGCCGCGCGGGTCGGCAAAGCGCCAGGTCAGGATCTGACCATTCGCAGGATTCCGGAAGCCGACGTGATCGTGCGCGGAAAGTTCATATGGTGTCACCGGCGCGCCGCGCGCCTTCAGATAGGCGGGCGAGGCGCAAGCGATCCAGGAGAACGTGCAAAGCCGCCGCACCTGATGGCCGGGCGCGCGGTCGATGGACCCTGAGCGGATCGCGATATCGACGCCTTCCGCCGCGAGATCGAGAAGCTCGTTGCGGAATTTGACCTCGATCTCGATTTCCGGCCGTTCCCGCAGGAACGCGGGCAGTCGCGGCAGAATGCAGGCGCGCGCGAACGAGGCTGGGGCGGTCACGCGCACCCGTCCGCCATCGTCGCGCGCGACTTCGCCGAGCGCGGATTGGACGTGGGCGAGACTTTCGACCAACGCGCGTCCCGCCGCCATCAGCCTGTCACCCTCTTCGGTCAGCGCCAACGAATGGGTGGAGCGATGCAAAAGCCGCAACCCGCGAGCCTTTTCGAAGCGGGCCACTGCCTTGGACATCGCCGAGGTGGTCGTCCCCGCCCGCCGCGCGGCTTCGGCGAAGGAGCCCGCCTCGACGACGCGGACGAAGGCGAGAAGACGCGAGAGGTCGGGAGGGAAGGTTGTTGTGGACATACGGTCCACATAGTCATGGCTGCGAGGTCACTACAAGAGCCATTTCCGAACGGCTAGATTGACAACGTCAGCGCGCATTCTGCAGCGCTGGAAGCGCGGGACGTCCCATGAACCTCATCGAAATCACCCTGCAAGCCCTTGATGCCGCCGAGCGCGCAATTCCCCCCGGCCAGCCGGTTTATATGCTTAACCTGCTGCGCTACCGCGCGCATGCGCGTTATGAGGACGGATTCGACGCCGCGCCCTGCTCGGGCCGCGAAGCCTTTGATGAACGCTACAGGCCGGCATTCCGGCGTCTCGCGGCCGGCAAGCCGCTGGTGCGGATGTTTTCCGGGCCGTTCCTGGCAAGCCTCGTCGGTTCGCCGGGCGAACGCTGGGACGAAGCGGCGATCAATGAATACGGCGATTTCGCCACCTTCCGCTCGATCGTCGAGACCGAGACCTATCGGCGCGAAGTCGCTCCGCATCGACACGCCGCGCTCGAAGATTTCCGGCTGTTCGCGCTCGCCAGGACGATGTGAACGCATCGAGGCGACGGCCTCTGTATTCGCCTTCGCGAAGAGGCGGAGAAGGCCGGGTGTGAGGCCGACTGTGCCGAAGCCTGGTCGGTCCGCACGGAATGCTACGTGCCTCCGGGTCTTCAGAATTTCACGACGGTTCGTAGGCCGAAAACGGATGCGTCCTTGAGACGGACGCCGCGGGCACCACTTATCGGGTCGGTCGCGCCGCCGCCGGGATGGCGAACAAACTGGAAATTGGGTTGGACCGTGAGGCCTGAACGCACTTCGTACTGATAGACGGTCGTGAACAGAGCCTCCGAGCTCCGCACCGGCCAATTCGACCCGAGCGTCATTTGAAAGTCGCGATCGAGGGCTTGCACGGTTGGCGACACATGCGCGTACGCGATCGAAATGCCGAATTTATCATGCGGATGCGTCTCATTGAGACCAATGAACTCGAAGCCACCGTCAGCGTAATAGTCGATCAGATTCCTTGCCGGAGGACTATAGGAGGCCCGGGCGAAAACGCCGACACCACGATCGTCGTCGTCACCGACACGAAACAGCTTCTGCTCGAACACGGCATAGATGCCATAATTGCCGCTGAGGCTCGCAGGAGTCCCCGAACTGGCGGGATTCGCGAGCGAGAGACCGGCCGTGTCAAATCTCTCGTCGTAGAAACTGCCGAAGTGCCGCCAACCGCCGAGTTTCAGCTTGCCGTCCAGGCCTGGGTCGCCCTTCCTGGCGTTCCATTGAAATTGAGCCTCGTAAAGAACCAGCGGGGGATCGTTGATCCGGAAGTTCACCCCGTAACGATTGCGAAGCTGAGGATCGCCCGTACCGGGGCCAGCCGGATCTCCGTCGAACATTGCGGCGGCCAACGTCAGATGATCGGTGACGTCGGCGCGCAAACGAGCACCTAGCGCCGCGAGCGGCGGCGAAGGCCCTCCGCTCGGCATGTTCAGCGCAAATATGGCGGGCCAACCGAGCGAAGCGTTCGTAAAGACGTCGGTGTATTTGGAGTTCGCGAATTCCGAGTCGGCCGCAAGTTGTCCCGCCCGGAGTGCGATCTTGTCGTCATTCCACTTCTTCTCGAACCATACCTCGTAGAGGCGGGTTGCTGGCAATGCTTCGATTCCGCTGACGTCGAGATAGTTGAGGAGGGAGCCGCGCGATAATCCTCCACCGTCGATGCGAAAGACATTGGCATGAAACGTCATGCCCGGGATGCCGACGAGCTTTTGAAGGTCGGCATCGGCAGCAAAGTTGAAGCGGTCTTCGTAGACCGAGCCGCGCTTTGCGCCTCCCGACGGATTGCCAAGGACTTCGCCGATGTAAGTGACCGCGAACTTGAGGCCTTGTCTCTCGAACGGATTTGGCAGGAGCCCAAGCGTCGATTCCTGAACCGTACTCTCTCCGGTGTCGGGATCGTTTGGCTTCAGGTCGTCGGTTTTCTTGTCCTCTTGCGCGGCTGCTGCCGCGCAGAAGGCCATCAAAAAAACCACGCTTACCCATCCGCGCATGCCGTACCGGCCTCCTGCGCCATTGTTGCAACTGTCAGGGCGCGGTGGCAACCAAATGCGATGGCGCTGTGTATGGAACAGCACAGCAGCCGCGGGGCTGAAGGCTTCAATCGTCCGCGGCGCCGCCCATAGGACGCTCCGGGGTGATCTCTTCGTCCTCGGCAGCTCGTTGTGCTGCGCTTCGGCATCAGATCGAGCTCGATCACCTTCCGGCCGGAGCGGCCGACGCCTCGATCAAGCCGGCCCGGATAGGCTCCAGATAGCCGGGTTTTACCTACTGGATTCCTCGGTCATCGCGATCACTGCTGCGACATGAAAAACCCGCGCCGGATTGCTCAGCGCGGGTGACGAACTTTCGATGATGCCATTATGCCACTGTTTTGCCCGACGGGTCAAGTTGTTTTCGGTAAAACAGCAATTTCGCGTTCCAGCGGCGAGTTCGGTTCTCCTCTCGCGCTGCTCGATGCCGGAGGTTTTTGCGATCGAGATGAGTGTTGGATTAGCTTAATGATTTCAACACACCCGCTACTGTGCATGGGGTTGTTTTCAGTTTTTGTCTTGAGCGCGCCGAAACGCCCGCGCGTCAGCGCCGTCCGCGCGGCGCCTCGGCCTTGGCCGGCTGCTCGGTCTGCGGGCCGCAGCTCGCGGCGGCGAGCGAGCCTTGCGCCTGCGGCATCAGGCCGGGCTCGGCGGCGAGCGCCTTCATCACGATCAGGCCGGTCGTGCTCGGCGAGTCGATGATCAGGCGGTCGGCCGCGGTGACCTCCTCGTCCTCGGGCAGGCCGTTGTGCTGGGCTTCCGTCATCAAGTCGAGCTCGATCACCTTCTTGCCGGCGGAGCGGTCGTTGATGGCGTAATAGGCGATCTCGTTGCGGGTGTAGAACGACACCGAGGTGTAGGCCTGGCTCACCGGCACGGTGAGCTTGATCGGTCCGTCCGAGAGATCATAGCGGCAGATCGCCAGCGCAAAGGCCGGGTCCATGAACGGCATCGGCGAGGTGTTGGGATCGGCGAGCGGAAGCTGCGTCACGCCGTTGAGCCTGGTCATCGGCGTCAGCCGCGAATAGGCGTCCTGCGTTGCGATCCGCGGCAGCGCCAGCACGCTGACGAGGTGGACCACGAGGCCCAGCACCACGCCCGCAAGGATGGTGAAGGCGAGCCGGATCATGAGCAGCCCACCGTCGAGATCGTCGGCATCGGCGCATCGCGCTGGGTGCGCGTCGCGACGCCGACCGGCGTGTCGTAGAGGCGCAGCATCAGCGCGTAGCGCTCGATGCCGCCGGTCGGCAGCCAGTTGCCGGCGCGCGAGCGCGAGGCGATGCGGATCTCGAACGAGCCGTCGGACTGCCGCACGATCTCCTGGCTGGTGAAGCCGTAGCGCTGCAGCGAATTGGCGACGAGATGCCCCTTGCGGTCATACAGCGTCAGCGTCCAGAACCGCGCCGGCGGCGTCACGCCGGAGACGACCACGTCGCAGCGGCCGTCGAGCGCCTTCTTCCTGTCGTCGGCGGTCGCGGTGAAGGCGACGCCGTCGCCGGTGCCGATCGGCAACTCGCCGTTGCGCACGATGGTGGCGCGCGAATAGGGATCGACGTCGGCGGTGCCGGTGCGCGGCCGCGCGGTCCAGGCGCCGATGGTGAGCGCGCCGATCTCGGTGCCGCGCGTCGTCGTCATCCAGGTCGCGCCGACGCCGACTACGCTCGCGAGCAGAAGGGCCGTCAATGTGATCAGGATCAGCCGCACTGGTTTCGATCAGTTCTTGCGTGGGGCGGATGCGTTCGCATTTTCTTCCGCATAGTTCTGCGGGAAGGCGAGCGCGCTCGTCGACGACGCGGGCTTGGCGGGCTTGCCGTCGCCGGATGCCGATTTGGTCGCGGTCCTGGCCGCATCGTCGAGCAGCTTCTCGACGCGCACCAGGATGTCGGCGCCGCGCTTGGTCAGCACCGGCGGCGGACCGGGCTTGGTCTCCAGCACCTTCGGCGCCGCATTGGCCTGGGCGTTGGCGACCCGCTCCGGCGGCAGCTTCGTGCCCATGCCGATGCCGGCAATCTCCCGGACCTCGACGCCCTGATGGGCGGCGACCATGATGTCGTGCCAGGTCTGCGCCGGCAGCGAGCCGCCGGTCATGCGGTTGGTCGGCGAGTAATCGTCATTGCCGTACCAGACCGCGCAGGTGAAATTGCCGGTGTAGCCGACGAACCAGGCGTCGCGATACGCATTGGTCGTGCCGGTCTTGCCGGCGGTCGGAATGCCGTCGAGCGCGGCGCGGCGCGCGGTGCCTTCGCTGACGACGTGGCTCATCATGCCCGCCATGTCGGCGGCGACGGAGGCCGGGATCGCCTGCTTCGGCTTCGGGCCGTCGCGGTCCCAGCGCCAGACGAGGTCGCCGGCGCCGGTGCGCACTTCCAGCACCGAATGCGGCGTCACGGCCTTGCCCCTGTTGGGGAAGGTCGCGTAGGCGACGGCGTGCTCGAGCACGGTAACTTCATCCGAGCCGATCGGCAGCGACGGCGTGTCGGGCAGCGGCGCCTTGAGGCCGAAGCGGCGCGCGACCTCGACGATCTTGGCGCGGCCGACCTTGGCGGGGTTCTGCGCTTTCGGCTCGTTCTTCTGGCCGATCGCGATCGACAGCTTGACGGGCACGACGTTGATCGAGCGCGTGATCGCCTGCGTCAGCGTCACCGCGCCGGAATAGGAATGGCCATAGTTCTGCGGGCACCAATTGCCGATGCAGACCGGGCCGTCGACCACGATCGAGTTCGGCGTGAAGCCGTTGAGCAGCGCGGTGGTGTAGACGTAGGGCTTGAACGACGAGCCGGGTTGGCGATAGGCGTCGACGGCGCGGTTGAACTGGCTGGCGCCGTAGTCGCGGCCGCCGACCATGGCGCGGATGCCGCCGTCGAGATCGGAGACGACGGTCGCCGCCTGCGTGGCGTGATAATCGCGGCCGAACTGGCGCAGCTGGTTCTCGATCGCGTCTTCGGCGGCCTTCTGCACATTGGCGTCGATCGCAAGGCGCACCACGAAGACGCGCTCGGTGTAGGATTTCGGGAAGGTGTCGACCAGCTTGCGCATCTCGTCGAAGGCGTAGTCGAGATAATAGTTCGGCGAGGCCTCGTCGCGGCGGTCGACGGCGAAGGCCGGGTTGCGGCGGGCGCCGAACACCTGGCCCTCGGTCATGAAGCCGGCATCGACGAGGTTGTCGAGCACGACGTTGGCGCGGGCGCGGGCGGCGGGCAGGTTGATGTGCGGGGCGTATTTCGTCGGCGCCTTGAACAGGCCGGCGAGCATCGCCGCTTCCGACAGCGTCACGTCGCGCGCGGACTTGTTGAAGTAGAAATGCGCGGCGCCGTCGACGCCGAAGGTGCCGCCGCCCATATAGGCGCGGTCGAGATACAGCTTGAGGATCTCGTTCTTGGTCAGGCGCCATTCCAGCCAGACCGCGAGGAAGGCCTCGTTGACCTTGCGCTCGATGGTGCGCTCGTTGCTCAGGAACAGGTTTTTCGCGAGCTGCTGGGTGATCGAGGAGCCGCCCTGGCGGACGCCGCCGGCCTGGGCGTTGGTCACGAGCGCGCGCGCGGTGCCGGCGATGTCGATCCCGAAATGCTCGTAGAAGCGGCGGTCTTCGGTCGCCAGCGTCGCCTTGATCAGGACGTCGGGAAAATCTTCCAGCGGGATCGAGTCGTTGTGCTTGATGCCGCGGCTGCCGATCGGGTTGCCGTAGCGGTCGAGGAAGGTCACGGCGAGATCGGACTTCTTCAGCCAGTCCTCGTCCGCGGTCTCGCGGAAGGCGGGGATGGCGAGCGTCAGCATCAGCACCAGGCCGCCGAGCCCGAGGGTCGCGGCCTCCGACAGCGGCTCGATGAACACCCAGCGCTTCCACCGCCCGACATAGAAGCGGTCCATGAAGGTCGAGTAGCGCTCGTAGAGCTCGCGGATGCCCTTGGCCGAGGAGAACAGCGAGGAGTCGATGCGTGCGTCGAGGTCCAGAAAGAAATTCCGGACGCGGCTCTTCCAGTTGGATGGTGTGTTCTGGACCACCTAGAACCCTTGAGGCTCGCTTCGACAGCGTTCAAGCACCCGGTCGGGGCGGCATCGAGACGTCTTGCGGGAATGTTGCGGCAAACCCAAGGCGCCCGGTTCGCGTCCGAGGGGACTTGCCGTTCCTTCTAGCCGAGCAGGGCCTATAAACCAATGGTCAGGCTCGCGATTTTGAACAACAGGACTAATTGAACCCCGGTTCAATACGGGCCACATGGGGGCGTTGCTTGCAGCATCAGGCCCGCACGCCCTAGATGGGATCAGCCGTAGCTCTTTCGAAATTGTTGAGGCGCATGACCGCAGCTCCCAAACGACCTTCAGGCCAGGAAGGATTCTTCTGGAAAACCAAGACGTTGGAAGAGATGTCGGGGCCCGAATGGGAAAGCCTGTGCGACGGCTGCGGCCGCTGCTGCCTGAACAAGCTCGAGGACGAGGATACCGGCGACATCTATTTCACCCATGTCGGCTGCAAGCTGCTTGATGGGGCGACCTGCGGCTGCAAGGACTACCCGAATCGGTCCGACAAGGTTCCGGACTGCGTCCGCCTGACCCCTGCCAATGTCCGCACCCTGAACTGGCTGCCGCCGAGCTGCGGCTACAAGCTCGTTGCCGAGGGCCGCGACCTCTATTGGTGGCATCCGCTGGTGTCAGGTGATCCCAACACCGTGCACGAGGCCGGTGTCTCCGTGCGCGGCCGGGTCGAGGGCAGCGAGGTGGAGATTCCGGACGACGAGCTCGAGAACCACATCGTGCAATGGCCGGCGCTGCTGCCGAAACGGGCCCGCCTGAAGCGACGCCCGAAGGACTGATCCGCCGCACACGCGATCACTTGTTCGGGATGGCCCAGGGGTGGGATGCACCCATGCGCCGCGGTGCCTGCCCGAGAAGAACTTTCCTCTCTACATTGCCTGCATAGAACGAATCCTTCGCGGCGTTGCGCCGCCTCACGGCTTCCGATCGAGATGAACAAGTTCGACCGGCAGAGCAGTTCTGCCGACATTCAGACGTTGCCTGACGATATCGCCGAAGAGCTGTCGCGCCTTCCGAGCGAGGTCATCAGCGTCGATGACGCGCCGTCCATCGCGCCGCCGGTGCCGCTGACCTCCGACGAGGTCCGCACCATCGTCATCAGCCTGATGCTGACGATGTTCCTGGCTGCCCTCGACCAGACCATCGTGGCCACCGCGCTGCCGACCATCGGGCGCCAGTTCCAGGACGTCTCGAACCTGTCCTGGGTGATCACGGCCTATCTGCTCGCCTCGACCGCGGTCGCGCCGGTGTTCGGCACGCTCAGCGACATCTACGGCCGCCGTGTCATGATCATCATCTCGCTCAGCCTGTTCGTGGCGGGCTCGGTGCTGTGCGCGATCGCGCCCAACATGCCGATGCTGATTCTGGCGCGCGGCCTCCAGGGCCTCGGCGGCGGCGGCATCATGCCTGTCGTGCAGACGGTCATCTCCGACGTCGTGAGCCCGCGTGAACGCGGGCAATATCAGGCCTATTTCTCCAGCGTCTGGATGGTCGGCGGCATCTTGGGCCCGGTCATCGGCGGCGTGTTCGCAGAACATCTGCACTGGTCGATGATCTTCTGGATCAACCTGCCGCTCGCGGCGGCGGCGATCACGATGCTGCTGCCGAAGATGAAGAAGATCCCGGTGTTCCACCGCAAGCGCAAGGTCGACTGGCTCGGCGGCGTGCTGCTGATGGCCTCCGCCGTCGTCTTCATGCTGGTGCTGACCTGGGGCGGCACGCGCTATCCCTGGCTCTCGCCGACCGTGCTTGCGATGGTGGGCGGCGCCGTCGCGCTTGCGGTCAGCTTCGTCTGGCACGCGCGCCGCGCCGACGAGCCGTTCCTGCCGCTGAAGCTGTTGACGGGATCGGTGGCGCCGTTCGCGCTGACGGCCGGCGGCTGCGGGCTCGGTGCGATCACCGGCCTCACCGTGCAGCTGCCGCTGTATTACGAGTCGGTCTATCATCTCAGCGCCAGCGAGGCCGGCCTTGCGCTGATCCCGCTCGCGGCGGTCTCGACCGTCGGCGCGGCCGTCGCCGGCCGCACCATGGCGCGTGCCAAGCACTACAAGCGCGTCGCCATCGTCGGCACGTCGTGGGCCGCGATCTGCGCGCTCGGCCTCACGGTGACGACCTTGCCGCTCTGGGGGCTCCTGACGCTGATGGCGGCGTTCGCGCTCGGCCTCGGCACGACCTTTCCGGTCTGCGTGGTCTCGCTGCAAAATTCGGTCGCGCGTCCGCAAGTCGGCACCATCACCGGCGCGATGAACTTCTTCCGCTCGCTGATGTCCTCGTTCACGGTCGCGGCCTTCGCGGCGATCCTGCTGATCGCGCTCGGCACTGACATCCCGCTCGCTGGTGAGCATCACGCCGCCGGCAGCATTCCTGCGATCCCCGCCGACGACATGCGGCACGCGTTCCGCTACGTCTTCGGCGCCGCCACCGCGTTGATGGCTACCGCCTCGCTCTGCCTGATCATGATGGAGGAGCGGCCGCTGGCAGGTCCCTCCGTCACGCAGCCGGTGGAGATGGCGGAGTAGGGGACGGCGCGGGCCGGCTCACGTGCCCGGCCGCGACACTTCGGTCTCCTTGCTGGTGATGAACTCCAGCAGCACAGGGATGCCTTCCTGGGTCTTCTGGATGCCGCGCTTGATCGCGGGGATGATGTCCTCCGGCTTCGTCACCCGTTCGCCATAGCCGCCGAAGGCGCGCGCCATCGCGGCGTAGTCGCCGGAAATGTCGGTCGAGCGATATTTTTCCGTCGAGATCGGCATCACCTTCAGCTCGATCGCCATCGAGAAATTGTTCAGCAGGATCGACATGATCGGGATGCGCTCGCGCACCGCGGTCTCGAAATCCATCCCCGTGAAGCCGATCGCCGCATCGCCCCAGACATTGATGCAGAGCTTGTCGGGCTTGGCGAGCTTGGCACCCATGGCGAGGCCCAGGCCGTAACCGAGCTGGGTGGTCTTGCCCCAGCCGAGATAAGAGAGCGGTGTGATCGCCTTCCAGAACGGCGAGAGCTGGTCGCGCGGGCTGCCGGCATCATGCGTGATGATGGTGTTGTCGATGTCGACGGTGTTTTGCAGGTCCCACAGCACGCGATAGGGATTGAGCGGGGCGTCATTGCTGGTCAGCTTCGGCATCCATTTCGCCAGCCATTCCTCGTGCGAGGCGGCGATCTCGGCCGCGACTGCGGACGCATCGCGATCCTTGGTGACGGTCTTGCCGATTTCCTCCAGCAGCGCATCGAGCACGAGGCCGGCATCGCCGACGAGACCGATCCTGGCTTCCACATCCTTGTTGAGATGGTTCGGATCGAGCGTCGAATGGATGATGGTTTTTCCCTTCGGCATCGCGATGCCAAAGCTGGTCTCGGTGAAGGAGCAGCCGATGCCGAAGATGACGTCGGCATCAGTGAGGAACTTCGGCACCGCGCGCGGCACCGCAAGGCCGCCGGAGCCGAGCGAGAGCGGATGCGTCTCCGGAAACGACGATTTGCCGCCGAGACTGGTGGTCACCGGAATCGCAAGCCGCTCGGCCAGCCGCTTCAGCTGCGGCCAGGCCTGCGCGTAATGCACGCCCTGGCCGGCATAGATCACCGGCCGTTTTGCATTCACGAGCAGGACGGCGGCCTCCTTCACGTGCACGGGGTCGGCGCCAGTGCGGGTGCGCAGCACCGGCGTGTAGCTCAAGGGCTCCGGCACCTCCTCGTTCCACATGTCGGCGGGGATCTCGACGATTACGGGGCCGCCGCGGCCGTTCTTCAGCTTTGTGAAGGCACGGCGGAAGATGTTGGTGACCTCCGCGGCCAGGATGATCGGCTCGGACGATTTCGAGAACGGCCTCATCGCCTCGCTGGAATTGAAGTTCGGCTCGATATGCGCGAGCCTGCGCTGATAGCCCATCGGCAGCACCAGCACGGGCACGGATTCGCCAAAGCATTGCGCGACGCCGCCCATCGCATTCTCCGCGCCGGGCCCGTGCTGCATGCAGAACGCGCCGATCGTGCGCCCCGAGGTCACGCGCGAGATCGCATCCGCCATGTGCACGCCGACGCGCTCCTGCCGCACCATCACCGGGCGGATCTCGGCCTTGGCCGCATGTTCGATCAGATGGTTGACGGGATAACCGCAGAGGATCTCGATCCCCTCGCGCCGCATGATTTCTGCGATCGCAGTGCCGAGCTTCATGGCGTCTCTCTCCCTGGCAAGGCCGGTTGATCCGGCTGGTTGGGGGAGAGAGGATCAGGAAATCGGGGGAGCGTAAAGCACGGGCGGGCGCCTAAGCGGCGGGGCAGGCATGCGGGACGGTGTCTCAAGTAAGGCCCCGAGTTCGGCAAGAGTTTTGCAGCGTAGCGCAGGATTCCCGGGAAACATTCGGAGGTGACATGACTGACAGCGTGCGCGATCTTTTCGATCGCTGGGAACGGGTCTGGCACGAAGGCCAATATGGCCTGATCCCGGACTGCGTCGGATCTCACTACATCCGTCACGACGAGAAGGGCGACCGGACCGTCACGCGCGACGACTACACCACAGAATTGCAGGCCGTTCACAAGGACCGGCCGGGCATCCGGGTCGTGGTCTACGATCACGCCTTGACGACCGATCGCGCCTGGTTCCGCTTTGCATTCGTCTGGCCCGATTCCACAACCGGCGAAAAGCGCAGTCGTGCCGGCATGCAGGCCTACCGCATTGACGACGGCAGGCTGGCCGAGACCTGGATCACGATGCTCGGCCTCGGCACCACATGGGCCGATGAGCCTCAGGAGCGATGGACCAGTCGCAAGGGATGAGACGTCCCGTAGCCCGGATGGAGCGCAGCGCAATCCGGGACATCTGCATCCGCGAGCGCCGGCCCCGGATTTCGCTGCGCTCCATCCGGGCTACGAAATGCCTTTGTTGTTACTTGCAGCTTTTGCAGATCGTCAGCTTGCGTTTCAACGCCTCGTCTTCCTGATCGATCAGTTGCTGGGCCGCAGTGCCTTTTGGATCGGGATCGGACTTGGCGGCCCTGGCTGCGCGCGACACCACGGGTCGCGTCGCCTGATCCGGTGTGTCATTGTCGTCGTTGCCGACACTGAAGCCGTCATAGTCGGCGGCAGGATTCGGCGCTTGCGGAAGTCCGCCGGTTGCGGGAGTCGACGACACCCTGTCGGACGCTGCCGGGGAATTCCTGGCGTTCGCCCGTGGCGGCGACGCCTTGGGCGGCGCGAGCGACACCGGCGGCGTCGTTGAGGTCTGTCCTCTCGCGCCGTCGTGCGGCCAGATGCCAACAAGCATGAGGCTGAGAGCCAGGAGCGTCACGCTTCTCATCTGCGTCCTTCAAGCAAGCTTCGGTTCGATCATTGATAGCACCGTAGCCCGGATGGAGCGAAGCGCAATACGGGTCCGCTGCGTCCGTTGGAACTGGGCCCCGGATTACGCTGCGCTTCAACCGGCCTACGATCCCTAGCGTTGCCCGTCGGGCAAAACACCCCAGCGCTCGGTCAATCGCCGTCTCTTAAAATATTCGTCTTTACAGAAATTCTGTTTTGCCGTACAGCTCTGGACATCCCGGCCCGCCACAGGGGCGTTTCGCGATCGTCACGAGACGAGGTCGGGATGCGGTGGCCGCGACGGCGTCGGCGCGTGATGTGGGGTGCAGGGCGGAGATCCCGTGAGCAGCCGCAGGCGCGATACGACACGGCGCCGACAGCGTTCCTGTTCGGTCTCGACGGCGAGCGCACGCCAGCCGTCGGGAATTGCGGACGGGATGTGCGCGGACGGAGAAGTCGTGTGGTCCTGACGCCCGGGGTCTGTGCGTCAAGTCCTGTGGTGATGTGGCGGCCAACCGGTGCGCGCATTAGTCATCCGCTGGGGCGACGGGGGCAATAGTGCATCGCTCCCCGGGGAGAGCACGAAGGACACCGTTAAAACCATCCGCGCAGGGAAGGCCGGGCGACCGGCACACCTGTCGTCCACCCCCGTGCGCGTTCTCCAGCACACGCGGGACTTCGGGTGCCAGCCGGCGCCCGGCCTTCCCTGCGCCCTTGTTCTGATGAGGGCGAAAGCAGAGAGCAAAGCTCGGGCGAAACCGCCGCGAGAACGCGAAAGTGTGTCAGCGAATGCAAAGGCGAGACGAAAGGGTCATGTGATCGCCAACCCTCCGTCATTGCGAGCACAGCGAAGCAATCCAGGCTGTCGCCGCGGAAAGACTCCTGGATTGCTTCGCTACGAGTCTGCGGAGACGGCAGTGCCTCCAATCAGGTCCAGCGCAAAACTATTCTTTCTCCAACAATGCCCGCCGCAGCCTGCGGATGATGACGCCGCGGGCGCGGTCGTCGGCGGCGGCTGCGACCTTGTCGCTGATGTCGAGCATCAGCTCCGACATCTCGTTGTGCCAGTCCAGATGCGTGACGGCCTCGGGCGCGAGGCGGCGGCGACGGTCGACGTCGAGGAGGCGCGGCTCAGGCACCGCGAGCTCGTAGATGTCGTCCAGCACCGGCTGATAGATTTTGGCGGCCGGAAGAATCCGTTCGGACAGACGTTCGGCAAGACCGGCGATCGCGTCCTGTTCGCCGTGGGTGAGAAACAGGCCGCGGGCGATCGGGCGGCGCGCCGCGATCCAGCCGGCGATGCCGGCCGCGTCGGCATGGCCGGAATATTCGTCGATCATGCGGATGCGGGCGGCGACCCTGATCTCCTCGCCCTGGATCCGCACGGCCTTGGCGCCGTCCTGGAGGAAGCGGCCGAGCGTGCCGTGTGCCTGGAAGCCGGAGAGCAGCACGGTGGCGCGCTCGTTCCACAGCCAGCGCTTGAGGTGGTGGCGGATGCGGCCAGCGTCGCACATGCCGCTGGCGGCGATGATGATGTGAAAGCCGGTCAGGCGCATGACCGCCTTGCTCTCGGCAACCGTCTCGGTGAATTTGAGATGCGGCGAGTTGAGCAGGCGATCGACGTCGACGCCGGGATCGAGGCTCGCGGCGTGCTGGCGGAAAACCTCGGTGGCGTGGATCGCGAGCGGGGAATCCAGGAAGATCGGCGCCGCCGGAACCTCGCCGCGCTCCATCAGGTGGACGATGTCGACGATCAGTTCCTGGGTCCGCTCGACCGCGAAGGCGGGGATCAGCAGCGCGCCCTTGGCCGCGGCGGCTTCGCGGATCTCGCCGGCGAGATGCTGCCGGCGCTGCTCGGGCGTGGTGACGGCGCGCACGCGGTCGCCATAGGTGGACTCGGAGATGACGTAGTCGAGGTCCACGGGGGCCTGAGGATCGGGCTGGAGCAGCTTTGCTTCCGGCCCGACGTCGCCGGAGAGCAGCACGCGCAATGGCCGCTGCTCGCCGGCCTCGGCGAATTCCAGCTCGATCGAGGCGGAGCCAAGCAAATGGCCGGCGTTCCAGTAACGTGCGCGAACGCCGGGGATCACGTCGGCCCAGCGTTCATAGTCGACAGGGCGGAACGATTGCAGCGATGCGGTCGCGTCGGCCTGCGTATAGATCGGCGCCACCTCCTTCCGCCGTCGCGCCGCATTGCGGCGGTTGAGCTGCGCGACTTCGGACTCCTGGATGTTGCCGGCGTCCGGCAGCATCCAGGAGCAGAGGTCGATCGTGCCGCGCGTTGCCAGGATCGGCCCGGCAAATCCCTCGCGCACCAGCTTGGGCAGCAATCCGCTGTGGTCGATATGGGCGTGCGTGAGCAACACCGCATCGATGTCGGCGGGGCGGAAAGGAAAGGCGCCGTAATTGAGGGCCTTGAGCGTCTTCTGTCCCTGAAACAGGCCGCAATCGACCAGGAAGCGCCCGGTCGCGGTCTGGAACAGATAGCTCGATCCGGTCACGGTGCGGGCGGCGCCGCAAAATCGAACGGTCACGCTCATGTCGTGGTCTCCGGCGGATGTTTCGGATCGAGCTCGCGCCTGAGGGCCGCGGCCAGAATGTCGTCGAGCGCGATCGCGTTGGTCGGATGCGGCACGCTGTCGCTGGAACGAATCGAGCGGATGCCCGCGTCGGTGAACGCGGCGATCATCGCGGGTGGAAACAGCGCGTGCGTCACGATCGCATCGACGGCGGTTGCGCCCATCGCGTGCAATGTCTTCGCCGCGACCATCAGCGTCGTCCCGGAGGAGACGATGTCGTCAACCAGCAACGCCGGCCGTCCCGCCAGCAGGGGCGCATCGGCAAGATCGATCTCCACGGAGCGGTCGCCGTGCCGCGCCTTTCGTGCGACGGTGTGCTGCAGGCCGAGCCGTGCCGCGAGGTCTTTCACCCAGGGCTCGGATTCGGCATCGGGGCCGATCACGACGGTTGCGGGATCGATGCCGGCTTTCGCCAGCGCGTTCGCAATCGCCGGCATCGCCGACAGGTTTTCGGCGGCGATGCCGGGAAACACGGTGGCAATGTCTGGGGTGCGATGCAGATGCGCATCCACGGTGACGACGCGGTCCACGATCTGCGCAAGCAGGCCGCCGATGGCGCGCTGGCTGATGGCTTCGCCCGCATGAAACGCAATGTCCTGCCGCATGTAGCAGAGGTAGGGCGCGACCAGCACCAGCCGCTTGGCGCCGCCGCGTCGCAGCGCCTCTGCGGCGAACAGCAGCGCGATCAGCTTGTCGTTGGGCTGGTCGAGCGCGGCGTAGAGGATGGTGGTGTCGGCCGCGGGGGCGACCGTGACGCGCAGCTCGCCGTCCGGGAAGCGGTGCACGGTGATCTCGTCGCAGCCAAGCCCGAGGCGCGCCGCAAGACGCCTGGCTGCCTCGGTGCCGAAGGGCAGGGTCTGGAATGCGATCTTGCTCACGACGCGGTCTTGCCGGGGAGAGCGTCATGACCGTTGACGGCGTAGCCGCTGTCCGTCGCGGCGGCGGAGGCAGCCAGATCATGCTCGGGCCGGTCGAAGGCGTAGACGCGATAGAGCGGCTCGCCCTGCTCGACGCGCTCGCCGATCTTCTTGAACAGGCGGATGCCCGCGCCCTTGTCCAGCGGTGCGCCGGCGGTGCGGGCGAGGCGGTTCATCCGCAGGCAATCGATCGCGGAGACCACGCCGTCATGCGCCGCCTTGACGTCGAAGCCGAGCGATCCCAGCTCGGTGTTGCATGTCGATGGGCCCTGGGCGTCGATGATCTTCTGCATCTGCTTCAATGCCGCGCCGCTGTCGAGCAGCTCGCGCGCCCGCGCATAGCCGGCGCCGCCGCGCAGCCTCGGATCGTATTCCAGCAGATGAGCGGCGAGCCGCAGCGATTTTTCGCGCAGGTCGCGCGGCGCATCCTTCTCGTTGCCGAGCACCGCCATCACGTCATTGGCCTCGAGCACCGGTCCGATGCCGTTGCCGATCGGCTGGCTTCCGTCGGTCGTGATCACCTCGACGGTACGGCCGAAGCGGTCGCCGACGAATTCGAACAATTTTCGCAGCCGCATCGCCTCGACGCCGCCGGTGACTTTTGCGGTCGGCCCGACCGGAATGTCGATCAACAGATGCGTCGAGCCCGCCGCGATCTTCTTGGACATGATCGAGGCGACCATCTGCTCGCGGGTATCGAGGCTCAACGGCCGCTCGACCGAGATCAGGACGTCGTCGGCCGGCGACAAATTCACGTGCCCGCCCCAGATCAGGCAGCCGTTGCAGGCCGAGACGATCGCCTTCATCTCCTCGACGCCGACATTCACCCGCGCCAGCACCTCCATCGTGTCGGCGGTGCCGGCGGGCGAGGTGATGGCGCGCGAGGAGGTCTTGGGGATCGGCAGGCCGTGCGCAGCGACGATCGGCACCACCACCATCGAGGTGCGATTGCCGGGAATGCCGCCGATGCAGTGCTTGTCGACGACAATCGGGGCCGGCCAGACCAATTGCGTGCCGGCCTCGGCCATCGCGCCGGTGAGGGAGAGAAGCTCATCGCTGGTGATGAAGCTCGCCGAACCGATCAGGAAGGCGGCGATCTCCATGTCGGAGTAGCGGTAATGCGCGAGGTCGTTGATGATCGCGCCGATCTCGGCCTGGCTCAAGGTTCGCCCGTGGATCTTCGCGCGCACCGCTTCCAGGCTCTCCGGCGGCGAGGCGGGCGTCACGGCGACGCGCGTGCCGACCGGTTCGGCGAAACGGCGGTATGCGGGCTCGGAGAGGCCGATCTCGTCCTGGGCCACCAGCGCGTCGTCATCCGTGATCAGGAGCGTCGCCAGCAGCACCTTGCCATCGAGACGGAGCTCGACGCGGCTGAAGCCGCGAAAGATCTCCGCGCGCAGCGCCTTCGACTGCCTGGAGATGACGACGACGTTCTCGCGGCCGGTATCGAGGCGGACGCGGCGGATTTTCAGTCGGGAGTGCGGGAGATCTGGATGCATGGGCGCGCCGGCAGGAAAAAGCTCCTGCCTCCATGCTTAGCCGTCGTCGCGCTGGTGCTTTTGACCCAGATCATGGTCCAGGACGCAGGTCAGCCGGGGTTACTTCACCGCCGCGCTGATCGAGTTGAACTTGCCGTTCAGCAGGGCGCTTCCCGTATTGTTCACAGCGGTGATGATCGCGAGCGCGATGCCGGTGGCGATCAGGCAATACTCGATGGCGGTGGCACCATTCTCATCTGCAAGAAATGACTTGAGCAATGCCATCGTCAACTCCTGTTCATCCGTCCAACGTAGGCCGGCGCCGTTTTCGGAAGGGTAAATTGATTCATTAACTTTTTGTGGGGCGCACGCGGGCGCCAAAGTGCAGGCGGGATGGTCCCGACCTCAGGTCTTATATGTTGCCATTCGTTGACTTAAGGTTTCATCACCCAATTCGGGTGGATTTGACGGTGTCCCTCTCAGGACTTGATCCGGCCTCCAGGTGCGGTCTTGCCCGCCCGTTTCAGCACCGCTGCGAGGCGCCCGACCAGCTCGCGCATGACGCGCGGCTGCGACCGCGCCGCGCTGTCGGTGAGGTGCTTGTCCTCGGTGGTGTCGTTCACGAGGCCGATATAGTTCTTTCTGGCGTCCCGCTGCGGCACGGCGTGCAAATCCTGGTTCGACCGACGGCGCGACCATGTCGTACGCAACGGGAATCGACGGTTAATTTTGTCTTCCGTAGGATTACTTGGCGCCTTGCGGACGGCGGGCTGCCGCCGAAACCGATGCCGCGGTTTAACGGATTGTTGATGCTACTTGCGGCGAGCGTCCGCGTTCAGCGCGCGCAGCATCGCGATGCGGGCGAACATCATCCAGCCGCCGCCGGTCTCGGCTGCCTTGATCAGGGCCTCGATCGCGGTCTGCCAGTGGCCCATGTGCTGCGCGTCCTCGGGCATTTGCATGATCAGATCGGCGGCCTGCTGCAGCGTCCGCAGCTTGCGCCGGCCGCGCAGGGAGATGGGATCGTCGAATGCCGCCGACCAGGGCATGTCAGGCCGGCCGGTCGACGAGGGGAGAGATCACGACGCGATCGACGGCTGTGCGCTGCTAGCCGGCCTTCTTCGCCCGTGCCGGCGCGCGCACCGGCTTGTCGGCCTTCTTCGAAGGAGCTTTCGCTGCAGTATCCTTGCCGCCCTTGCCCGATATCGGCAGCAGCATCTCGCGCTGGCCCTCGACGCGCTTCTTCGGCTTCTTGCCCTTGACGGTCTCCTTGGCGGTCTCCTTGGCGACCTTCGCGGCCGGAGCAGAAACCTTCTCGTTCGCGATGCTCTTCTTCAGCGCGTCCATCAAATTGATGACGTTGCCGCCGCTCTTGGGCGCGGCCTTGGCCGTGATCGGCATGCCCGAGCGCTTCTTGTTGATGAGGTCGATCAGCGCGGTCTCGTAATGGTCCTCGAACAGCTCCGGCTCAAACGCACCGGACTTCTTCTCGACGATGTGCTTGGCGAGGTCGAGCATGTCCTTGGTCAGCTTCACGTCCTGGATGTCGTCGAAATAGTCCTTCTCGCTGCGTACCTCGTAGGGGTAGCGCAGCAGCGTGCCCATCAGGCCGCTCTCGAGTGGCTCCAGCGCGATGATGTGCTCGCGGTTGGTCAGCACCACGCGGCCGATCGCGACCTTGTCCATGCTGCGGATGGTCTCGCGGATCACCGCGAAGGCGTCATGGCCGACCTTGCCGTCGGGCACGAGGTAATAGGGGCGGATCAGATAGCGGCTGTCGATGTCGGTCTTCGGCACGAACTCGTCGATCTCGATCGTGTGCGTGGAGTCGAGCGCGATGTCGTCAAGCTCGTCCTTGGTGACCTCGATGTAGGTGTCGGTGTCGACCTTGTAGCCCTTGACGATGTCCTCGGACGTCACCTCGTCGCCGGTCTCGGCGTCGACCTTGAGGTACTTGATGCGGTGGCCGGTCTTGCGGTTGATCTGGTTGAACGAGACCTTCTCGGTATCCGAAGTGGCCGGATAGAGCGCGACCGGGCAGGTCACGAGCGACAAACGCAGAAAACCCTTCCAATTGGCGCGGGGGGCCATGGGCTACTCCAAACGCAACAGGGACAGACTTATGAGGATACCATCGGGGAACATCGAATCATACACGGCACGGCACGGAATCTTGCAACTGCGTTAACCGGTCGCCGGGCGCATGGTTGCGGCCCGATCGCATGGCAAAAAGCCGGAACATCATATCGGATCGGGCGTTGGCTGGGATACAGGCGGCGAGGGCGCCGCTCAAAACCGGTGGCGACATCTGAAGATCGAGGGCATCATGGCACCCACCCGAGAGCAGAACCGTATCGTCGAAACTGCCACGGAGGCGCGCCAGGGCGAACCTGGGCCGTCGGTGGCGGCGCTGCTCGCCATCTCGACCGGGCTTGCGATCCTGATCCTCGCCGTCGTCTGGTTCGTGTTCTTCCGAACCTGACGGGACGGATTCGACCGGCCGAGACCTTCCGACTCGCCGCGCCACGCGGCACATTGCGCCCGCCATGCCACAGGACTCGTCCGGTGGCCTGGCGGGCGCAGTCGTATCGGTGCGTGAGAGCTCGTATATGACCAAAAAGTAACGCGCCCGGTTCCCCGTGTTCATATTCAGTTCACGCCGGAATTGCTCATCTGGTGCAGTGTTCATGCGGCCTATTTCTGGAGAGAAGCGTGCGCCTGCTCGTTGTTGAGGACGACCCCGATCTCAATCGTCAGCTCACCAAGGCGCTGACGGACGCCGGCTATGTCGTCGACCGCGCCTTCGACGGAGAGGAGGGGCACTATCTCGGCGACAACGAGCCCTATGACGCCGTGGTGCTCGACATCGGCCTGCCGAAGAAGGACGGCATCTCGGTGCTGGAAGCCTGGCGCCGCAACGGCCGCACCATGCCGGTGCTGATCCTCACCGCGCGCGACCGCTGGAGCGACAAGGTCCAGGGCTTCGATGCCGGCGCCGACGACTATGTCGCAAAGCCGTTCCACCTGGAGGAGGTGCTGGCGCGCATCCGCGCGCTGCTGCGCCGCTCCACCGGCCACGCCCAGAGCGAGCTCTCCTGCGGTCCCGTCACGCTCGACACCAGGACCGGCCGGGTCAGCGTGTCAGGCAATCCGGTCAAGATGACCTCGCACGAATATCGGCTTCTGGCCTATTTGATGCACCATTCCGGGCGCGTCGTCTCTCGCACCGAGCTGGTCGAGCATCTCTACGACCAGGATTTCGACCGGGACTCCAACACGATTGAGGTCTTCGTCGGCCGCATTCGCAAGAAGCTCGACGTCGATATCATCCAGACCGTCCGCGGCCTCGGCTATCTCCTGACCCCGCCCACAGCGGGGGCTTGAGGCCCATTGGTCTTGACGGGAGGCCGAACAGGGGCCTTGGTCCGGTCATGACGTCCGACACCATGCCACCCCGCGCCTCCGGGATCATTCCGATGCCCGCCAGCTCGCTTGCCAACCGCCTGTTCCTGTCGGCGACGGCGTGGCTCGTGGTGATCCTGGCCATAACAGGCGTGGTGCTGTCGTCGGTCTACAAGAACGCCACCGAGCGCGCCTTCGACCGCCGCCTCAATCTCTATCTGCGCACCCTGATCGCCGAAGTTGCGACCCCCGACGAGCCGCCGGACCGCCAGTTTCAGTCGCTCCGCGAGCG
>NZ_AKIY01000204.1 GCF_000282615.1 Bradyrhizobium sp. YR681
AAACCAGCCAATGGCGGCAGCCTGCGCCGATTTGGCTACGGCAGCAAGACGGCCGATCGGACGATCGCGATGCCCGCGGGCGGCCGGCCGCCTGATGAACCGGCACGGCCCCCTCGGCGTCAAATGATCGAAGCCGCATCGCGGCCCATTTTTTTGAGGATTTTCCCGTGAGCGCACTTTTCCGCACCGCGTCATGGCTGGCGCTCGCCGCCCTGCTTGTCGCCTCCCCCGCGCTCGCCGCCTCCGGCCCGCCGCCGGGATTCGTCCTCACCGACGATGCCGACCTCGCCTTCACCTCGCCCGACGGCGCCACCAGGCTCGAGCAGTACATGAAGGACAGTGGGGATTTCGACGTCAAATGGCAGGTCTGGGCGCGGCGCGGCGACCAGATGACGGAGCTGAAGCCCGAGCAGGGCTATGGCGCCGGCTTCCGCTTCACCGGCGACTCGCAATGGCTGGTGCGGATGCAGAAGACCGGCTCGGGCGAGCAGGACCTGTTTCTGTACCATGTCGAGAACGGCGCCTTCGTGAATGCGACGAAGACATCGCTCAGCGATCTCGCCTGGGACTATTTCCACAGCCGGCCGGACACGAAGAGGATGAAGCTCGACTACCACATCTCGGCCAATCTGATGAAGGGCACCGAAGATGCCTATCGCTGGCTCGGCGTCGACTGGCCCAACAACCGTTACCTCCTGATCTCGCTCTCGGGCGAAATGGACAAGCATCCGAAGAACGTCGCCGTGAAGGGATTGGCAGACTGGAAATGTCGCTATGATCTCAAGACCGGCAAGTTCGACGTTCCCGCGATGTTCGCCAAAGGCAATGCGAAGGCGCTGAACTGGGAGATCAGGCGGTGAGTGCCGGCGCGCGGAAACCAACCCTCTGATTCCGCTCCGATTCATATTTTCGTAACCCTTGCTGGTAACGCGGTCTTGTTGGTTTTGCTGCATCTTGCATCCCACGGGAGGGCTGGATGGGCGCATCAATCCGATGGACCGTGCGACTGCGCGCGCTGCTTCGCCGTTGGCGCGGCGCGCCGCTGACATGGCTGATCGTCGGCGGCTTCGTGCTGATGGCCGCAACCGCCATCGGCACCGCGCTCACCGTCGACCGTTTCAGGCAGAATGCGATTGAAAGCGGCCGCGACAGCCTGGAGAGCGCGGTCCGGCTGCTCGCCCGGCATTACGACCGCGAGTTTGCGGATTTCGCGGTGTTCCAGAAGAGCGTCATCGCGGAAATCGAAAGCCGGGGCCTCGAATCCGCCGACCTGTTCCGCAGCCAGATGGGCACCCTCGCCATGCACGAGGTGCTGCGCGCGAAGGCCAGTGGCTGGTCCGACGTCGCCGGCGCCAACGTCTTCGATTCCAACGGCGTGCTGATCAACTCGTCGCGGCGCTGGCCGGTCGCCGACATCTCGGTCGCCGACCGCGGTTATTTCAACCGGCTCAAGAACGACCCGATCGCGCAGGAAGAGATCGAGGTCGTGCCCGGCCGGTTCGGCAACGGACCTGCGATCGTGTTCGCACGGCGCGTCTCCGGCCCTCACGGCGAGTTCCTCGGCATGGTGTCGCGCGCGATCGCGCCCGACCAGATCGAATCCTTCTTTGCCTCCACGGGACTCGGCGAGGATTCCTCGATCGCCATGCATCACCAGAACGGCCAGCTGCTCGCGCGCATCCCGCATGTCGACGAGATGATCGGGCAGAACTACCGCACCGGCTCGCCCGAGCAGAGAGCCGTGTTCGAACGCACCTTCGTCACGACCAAGCTCACCAGCCCGATGGACGGCAAGGACCGCATCGTCGCCTCGCGCCTCCTCACCGGCGAACCGCTGGTCGTGGTCGCGACCAGATCGCTGGACGCGACGCTGGCGACCTGGCGCACGCAGACGAAATTCTTCGTCACCGTCGCCGTGCTCTCGATCGGCCTGCTGGTGCTGACGCTGTTCCTGATCTTCCGCCAGATGACGGGCCGGCTCTCGGTCGAGAAGCAGCGCCTCGACACCGCGATGGACACGATGACGCAGGGCCTGTTGATGTTCGACCAGGACGAGCGGCTGATCGTCTGCAATCGGCGCTACATCGAGATGTACGGCCTGTCGACCAATGTGGTGAAGCCCGGCGCCTATTTCCGCGACGTGATCCAGCACCGCCACGACACCGGCTCGTTCGAGGGCGATGTCGACGCCTATTGCGACGGCATTTTGGGCAGCGTCGGGCAGACGCATAGCGCGATCGTGGAGACCTCCGACGGCCGCCTGATCGAGATCAAGAACCAGCCGGGTGCGGCCGGCGGCTGGCTCGCCACCCATGAGGACGTCACCGAGCGCATCCGCGCCGACGAGCGCATCGCCCATATGGCGCATTACGATGCGCTGACCGACCTGCCCAACCGGGTGCTGATGCGCGGCCATCTGGAACGCCGCGTCGCGGAGCTCGCCCAGGGCAAGCCGTTCGCGATTCTCTATATCGACGTCGACGAGTTCAAGGGCGTCAACGATTCGCTCGGCCACGAGGTCGGCGACGAATTGCTGCGCCAGGTCGCCAGCCGCCTGCGCGCCTGCGTCAGCGGCAACGACCTGGTCGCGCGGCTCGGCGGCGACGAATTCGCCATCGTCAAGGCCGGCACCTGCGACCCGGCCGAGCTGACGGCGCTGGCGGAAGACATCCTGAAGGCGCTGCGCACGCCCGTGAACTGCAAGGGCCAGGAAATCCCGACCGACGCCAGCATCGGCATCGCAATCGCGCCCGATCACGGCGACAATCCCGACGATCTGCTCAAGCGCGCCGATCTTGCGATGTATGCGGCCAAGTCCGAGGGCCGCCGCACCTTCCGCCTGTTCATGCCCGAATACGATGCCAAGGTGCGGCTGCGCCGGCAGCTCGAGCTCGACCTGCGCCAGGCGCTGGCCCGCGGCGAGTTCGAGGTCCACTATCAGCCGCTGGTCGATCTCGCGGCCAATGTGGTCACCGGCTGCGAGGCGCTGCTGCGCTGGCGCCATCCCGAGCGCGGCATGATCTCGCCCGTGGAGTTCATCCCGGTCGCCGAAGAGACCGGCCTGATCGCCGAGATCGGCGAATGGGTGCTGAAGCAGGCCTGCACTGAGGCCGCCAGCTGGCCTGGCGACATCCACATCGCCGTCAACGTCTCGCCGGTGCAATTCCGCGCCAGGACGCTGGCGCTGAAGGTCGCAGCGGCGCTGGCCGAGTCAGGCCTTGCGCCCGGACGGCTTGAGCTCGAGATCACCGAGACCGTGCTGATCCGCGACGACGAGGAGGCGCTGACGGTGCTCCAGCAACTGCGCGAGCTCGGCGTGCGCATTGCGCTCGACGATTTCGGCACCGGCTATTCGTCGCTGAGCTATCTGCACCGCTTCCCCTTCGACAAGATCAAGATCGACCGCAGCTTCATCAACGACATCGGGCAGTCCGAGGATTCCTCCCCGATCGTGCAGGCCGTGGTGCACATGGCCGCGGCGCGCGACATGGCAACGACCGCCGAAGGCGTCGAGACCGAGGCGCAGCGCGACGTGCTGCGAAAACTCGGATGCAGCCAGATGCAGGGCTGGCTGTTCAGCCCGGCCGTGCCGGCCGCGAAGCTGAAGCAATTGCTGTCGGCGCAGGCGGCCGCGGCGTAACGCGCGCCGCGTTCGCGCGTCAGCGACCACCGGAACTTCATGTTCCCGCTGATCCAATCGCATCTACCGGGCGTATGATCTGTTGTGAAGCCTGGAGAGCTCAATGGCCTATGCGATCGGCTATATCGCCGTCTTAATACCCTTTGGCGCGATTGACTTCGTCTGGCTGCGGTTGATGGGGCCGGCGCTCTACCGGCCGACGCTCGGGGATATCCTGCTTGCCGATGTCCGCATCGGACCGGCGCTGGCGTTCTACCTGATCTATCCCGTGGGCCTGCTGGCTTTCGCCGTCTTTCCCGGATTGAAGTCCGGCTCCGCCCTCACGGCTTTCGGATCGGGAGCGCTGTTCGGCGCCCTCGCCTACGCGACCTATGACCTGACCAATTTCGCGACCCTGCGCAATTGGACGTTGCAGCTGACGATGCTCGACATGGCCTATGGTGCGTTGGCTTCGGGCCTTGCGGCCTTCGTCGGCTTTCTGGTCGTTCGCGCGACCGCGACCGCCTGACGGATCAGGTTCGGCGAACCGGCGACAGCAGGTAGTGGCTGACGCCCCATTCTTCACCGCGCGCGTGGCCGAACAGTCCCATCGTTGCAAGAAAGAACAGCCGCCAGCGCCGCTGCCAGAGACGGGCGTCCCGCCCGTAGACCTGGCGCAGCAGCGCGAAGATTTCGGCACGATTCCGGTCGAAATTGGCCAGCCAGTCCCGCGCCGTCCGCTGGTAATTCCGACCGTTCCACTGCCACTCGGCCTCCACGGCAAAGATATCGTCGAACTGCCGGATCAGCCGACGGCTCGGCATGATGCCGCCCGTGAAGAAATGCCGTGCGATCCAGTCCGTGCGGTCTTCGATCGAGAAGCGATACGAGCCGGATCTGTGCGTGAAGATGTGCATGAACATGAAGCCGTCGGGGCGCAGCGCGGCCTGCATGCGCGTCAACAGCGGTCGCCAATTGACCATGTGCTCGAACATCTCCACGGACACGATGCGATCGAAGCGCTGCTGCGGCATGAACGCGTTCATGTCGGCCGTGATGACCGAGAGGTTCCGGATTTTCGCGGCGTCCGCCTGGCGGATGATGAATTCTCGCTGCGACGCCGAATTGGACACCGCCGTGATATGTGAACGCGGGTAATTCTTCGCCATCCACAGGGACAGCGAGCCCCAGCCGCAGCCCAATTCCAGAACATGCTGACCGTCTGCCAGGCGCGCATGCTCGGCAGAGACCTGCAACGCGCGCTGCTCCGCCTCGGCCAGCGAGGTTCCGGCGTCTTCGTAGAGGCAGCACGAATATTTCCGCTGCGGGCCAAGGACCAGCTCGAAGAACCGCGCCGGGATTTCGTAATGCTGCGCGTTGGCCTCGGCGGTGTTCACCGCGATCGGAAGTGACGCGGTCTCGCGCGAGAAGCTGGCATCGGACGCATCCAATTGGATTGACAGCTTGCGCCGTGTTTGCCCGACGAGACTTTCAATGACCGCTGCACTGACGCTGTCGGGCCACGGCAGCGATTCACCAAGCCAGATCGCGGTTTGCGCGAGCGTCAACTCAGCCTCCTGTCGATGCTTTCGGCGGCACCGGGACCGCCTTCGACGGCCCAGGGAAAAATACGTTCGTGCTCATCTGGTAGTTTCTGAATGCGTTGCCGCGACTTGCCAGCATATGCTCCTCGAGCGGCGGGATGCCGGAGACGTAGACCAGCAGCCAGTACATGCAGAGCGGAGCCGCGAGGGCCAGAAAGCCGAAGAGGTCGTGTCCGGAGAGGTCGATGGCCAGCACGGGATAGGACAGCCAGCCCAGCCACTCGAAGAAGTAATTCGGGTGCCGCGACAATCGCCACATTCCGACGTCGCAGATCCTGCTTTTGTTGGCGGGATCGCGGCGAAAGCGCCGCAACTGCTCGTCGGCGACCGCCTCCCCGACGACGGCCACGGCGAAAACGAGGATCGCGATCGCCCTTTGCGGCGCCGAGCCCGGTCCGTTCGCCGCGAGCCACATCGAAAGGCCGAGCGGAATGCTGACGACCGCCTGCTTCTGCAACAGCCAGAACATCTGACGTGAGGCATCCGCGCCCCAGTTCCGGATGAGCCTGGCATAGCGCGGATCATCGCTGATGCCGCGGGTCCGGTACGCGATGTGCAGCCCCAGGCGGAGCGACCAGATGGCGGCCATCGCCGCGACGACGCCGCCCTGGAGATTCAGCGGCTTTACGACGACAGCACTGCAGAAACCGACCAAGCCAAGCCCGAATGTCCAGATCGTATCCACCCACCCGGAATTCTTCGAGGAGCGCCAGGCCAGCCAGGCGGCCGCCATGACGGCGCAGAGGGCCGCGGAAATGCAGACAAGGCCGAGGACGAATGTCCAGAGGGTCATCGCGTCACAACCGGACAAAGGGTTGCAGCAGCCTGCCGACCAGGCCGCGCAACTGCAAATTGCCCTGCATGGCCACGAGACAGATGCAGGGATCCCCCTCTTCGACAAACGGCGTGTGGTCGACACTGTCGTCAGCTTCGTCGAAATCGCCCGGACCATAGCGGCCGAGATCGTGGCGGAACGCACCTTGCAGCACGCAGGTCCATTCGATGCCGGAGTGACCATGATGCGGCATCGACGATCCGGCAGCGGCCTTCAACATGAAGACACGCGTGCCGTCGCCGGAGGGAACATCGGCGCCTCTCCAGTAGAGACCGGGACCGATCCATCGCCATTTCCCGACGGGATAGGGCGCAAGCACCAGCGGACAATCCGGCTCGGCTTCCCACGCGACCGGCGCCGCCGGCGCGTCGGCATCGATCCGGGACAGGGCCGCATCAAGCGCACCGGGGCGCAAGGCTGCCGGCGACGCCCGCTCGACCAGCGCGCCGGCGAATTGCTCAAACGTCGCCACGGTTGCGCGGCAATGCGCGCACAGCGAGACATGGGCTGCAACCACGACGCTGCGCGCCTCATCGAGAGTTCCCGACGCGAAAGCGGCCAGTATCTCGTCACCCGGGTGATGCGTGATCGTCATGTGCCGTCACCCAGGAATTCGCGCAGGCGCGCCATGGCCAACCTCAATCGGGATTTCACCGTTCCAAGCGGAATGCCGAGCCGCCTGGCGATCTCCCCGTGAGCGATGTCCTCGAAGAACGATAGTTCCACCACGCGGATCTGCTCGGCCGGCAAGCCGTCCAGGGCCGCGCGCACGCGGCTTTCGCGCTCGACGGCTTCATGGGCACCGTCCGGCGACTCGGACTCGGCCGGCTGCAGCAGCTCGTACACCTGATGAAGCTGCGAGCGCCGATCCTTCCGAAACCGATCGATCCGGAGGTTCCGCGCAATCGTGAAGATCCAGGCGGACACCGTCGCCCGATCCGGATCGTAGCTGCCGGCCTTGCGCCAAACCGCGATCAGGGTTTCCTGCGCCAGATCCTCGGCGATTTCACCCGCCGCCCCACTCTTCATCAACATGGCCTGGATTCGCGGCGCGTAAAAAGCGAACAGTTCCTTGAAGGCCTCGCGATCCTGACGGATCGCGATCGCCCTCACGAGGTTCGCAGCTCGTTGCGGCGTGATAGGCTCATCCCCGTTACGCATGCTGGTTTGCGGCCGGCTGCGCCATCGCCGCCGTCTCTCCTGTGGTGCCGGCCAACGCGCGCCGTACCCTAGCCTAGCTGCTGTACCGGTTGCTTGCATACACCCCGATACGCTTCTCCATCGGCCTTGGATCACCGCGGCGGTGATCCAAGGCGGATCCTGATCCGTATCTGTAGCCGACCAGCCCTTTCGGGGACGGGCGACAGCAAGAGGGACGGCAGGCGGATGCACGGCGAAGGGGCGCCCCGGAAGCAAATTGCGGTTATCGGCACCGGCATATCCGGAATGTCGGCGGCCTGGCTGCTAAGCCAACGGCACGACGTCGCGGTGTATGAACGGCAGGCGCGGACGGGCGGTCATTCCAATACCGTCACCGTCAAGACTCTCGACGGCACGGTCCTGGTCGATACCGGCTTCATCGTCTACAACGAGAAGACCTATCCCAATCTGACCGCGCTCTTTGCTCATCTCGGCGTACCGACGCAACCGTCGGAGATGTCATTCGCAGTCTCGCTGGCGGACGGCACGCTGGAATATTCCGGCACCGGCCTGAACGGACTGTTTGCCCAGCGCAGCAACGTCTTTCGTCCACGGTTCTGGTCGATGCTCGGCGATCTCTGGCGCTTCTATCGCGAAGCGCCGCGCGACCTGCCGTCCCTCGACGAGCTCTCCTCGCTGGAGCAATATCTCGACGCCGGCTCCTATGGCGACGTCTTCCGCAACGATCATCTGCTGCCGATGGCGGCTGCGATCTGGTCGGCCTCGCCGAACCTGATGCTGCAATATCCAGCAGCGTCGTTCATCCGCTTCCACGACAACCATGGCTTGCTGCGCCTGCGCAACCGGCCGCCATGGCGGACCGTGACCGGAGGCAGCCGAAGCTACGTCGATGCATTGACCCGGCGCTTCAAGGACGCCGTTCGCCTGGCGAATGCTGCGGTCGCGATCCGGCGATCGCCTGATGGCGTCGAGATCAGGGACAGCGGCGGACACTGGGACCGTTTCGACGACGTGGTGATCGCGGCGCATGCCGACCAGGCGCTGGCGCTGCTGGAAGAGCCGAGCGAGCAGGAACGGAGCCTGCTCGGTGCCTTTCGCTATAGCGGCAATCAAGCCGTTCTTCACAGCGATCCTGCGCAGATGCCGCGACGCAAGGCGGTGTGGGCGAGCTGGAATTATATCGGGCGCAGCTGTGACGACATCAGCCGAGCGCCGTCCGTGACGTATTGGATGAACGCCCTTCAGCGGCTGCAGACAGAGCAGCAGCTGTTCGTGACGCTCAACCCGCAGGTCCAGCCGAAGCAGGTTCTGCACGAGGACCATTACGAGCATCCGATCTTCGACGCCGCGGCGATGGCGGCGCAGCGGCGGTTGTGGTCCTTGCAGGGACGGGCCCGCACCTGGTTCTGCGGCTCGTATTTTGGTGCCGGCTTCCACGAGGATGGTCTACAATCCGGCCTTGCCGTGGCCGAAGCGCTCGGAGGCGTTCGCCGGCCCTGGCACGTCGAGAACGAGTCCGGCCGGATCTATCTGGACGAGCCGGCGCGCGACCAGCCCGGAATGCTTGCCGCATGACGCAGTCTTCGTGTCTGTATATCGGCCAGGTTCTCCACCGCCGCGTCCTGCCGCGACGACACCGCCTCCGCTACCGCGTGTTCTGGATGCTGCTCGACCTCGATGAGATCGAGGCGCTCTCGGCCCAGCTCGGTTTCTTCTCTCACAACCGCTTCAATCTCACCAGCTTCGTCGATTCCGACCATGGCGACGGCAGCGACGTGCCGCTGCGTAAGCAGGCCGAGGCTCTGCTGCGGCGGGCCGGATGCCGGACCGATGCCCTCACCATCAAGCTGCTCTGCATGCCGCGCATCCTGGGCTACGGCTTCAACCCGCTGAGCACCTATTTCTGCTTCCGGATCGACGGCTCGCTCGAGGCGGTCATCTATGAAGTCCACAATACCTTCGGCGAGCGGCACAGCTACGTGATGCCGGTTCGCTCCCACGCGACCGCGACCGTCGAGCAGAATTGCCCCAAGGCATTCTACGTCTCCCCCTTCCTGGGCATGGACATGACCTATGCATTCCGCATCCTGCCGCCCGCCTCGCGGGTCAAGGTGACCATCCAAGGCAAGGAGCAGGGAAAGACCGTCATCGCGGCATCGCTTTCGGGCGCACGTCGCGAGATGACCGATGGTGCCCTGATGAGCGCTTTCGCCAGCCACCCGCTGCTGACGTTGAAAGTCATCGCTGGAATCCACTGGCACGCGCTGCGGATGGTGCTGAAGGGATTTCGCCTCCATGCCCGCAGCCCGGCTCAGCAAGGCGCGATCAAGGCTGCCGGCGATCGAGGGGTGAAGTCGTGAGCTCGGACTCCTCCCTGCTGGCTTCGGGCGTCGCGACCCCGTCCTCGCGTTTCACGACCCGGTTGATCGAACGGTTGCTTCCCCGCGCCGTGTCGGGGCATTTGCGCATCACGCTACCCAACGGCAGCTATCTCGACCTGGGCAAACGTGACAGCGGCAGCAATGTCACCCTGACCGTGCATCGCTGGCGGGCCCTTTGGCGCACGCTCCTGTCCGGCGAGGCCGGCTTTTCCAGCGGCTACATCGCCGGCGATTGGTCCACCGGCGATCTGGTCGGGGTCCTGGACTTCCTGATGCGAAACGAGGCGGCATTTGCCCCGGCCGCCGAATCTCGCCTCGCTCGCATTTTCGGTTGCTTGCGACATCGCGCCAACGACAACACCAGGACGGGCAGCAGGAGAAACATCGCGGCCCATTACGATCTCGGCAACGCGTTCTATCGCCACTGGCTCGACCAGGGAATGAACTATTCCTCGGCGATCTACCCGTCGGACCTCTCGCTCGAAGCCGCGCAGCAATACAAGCTCGAGCGGATCTCGCAGTGCCTCGACCTCAAGGGAGGCGAACGGGTTCTGGAGATCGGATGCGGGTGGGGGGCGATGGCCGAACATCTCGTTCGCCGCTTCGGATCGACGGTCACCGGCGTGACCCTGTCCGAATCGCAACTGGACTATGCGCGTGACCGTTTGTCGGCGGAGATCGCCGCCGGCCACGCGGCGATTCTCTTCCAGGACTATCGCGACATCGCCGGACGCTTCGACCGAATCGTGTCGATCGAAATGTTCGAGGCCGTCGGTGAGCGGTACTGGCCAGTCTATTTCGAAAAGCTGCGGTCCAGCCTTGTCCAGGACGGCGCTGCCGTCCTGCAGATCATCACGATCGCGTCGTCCCGCTTCGATGCTTATCGAAAGCGCCCGGATTTCATTCAACGCCACATTTTCCCGGGGGGAATGCTGCCAACGACCGAGATCATCGAGGATTGCGCTGCCAAGGCGGCGCTCAAGGTGACCGGCCGCGAGTCCTTCGGCCCGAGCTACGCTCGTACGCTGCGGGAATGGCGGCATCGCTTCCTGGCAAGATGGCAGGATATCGAATCCCTGGGGTTCGACACCAGGTTTCGCCGCATGTGGGAATACTACCTGGCGTATTGCGAAGTGGGATTTCTGCACGGCGCCATCGACGTCAGCCTGTTCAAATTGACGCACTGACCACCTTTCTCCGCAGACCCGCCGGCCCGGCACGAAGACCGCAGACAGGCGCATCCAGCGCCCGGGTCCGGACGACAAAACCTGCCTGTCGAGACAAGGCGGCGCCGGCTCGGATCGGCTGGCGGACACGGATTGACGCCTTATCGATTGACACGGCGTCCCGGGAGTGTTCACGTCGCCCCCGAACTGTATCGCGGCGACGAGCGGCCCGCGTGTTCGAGGCCGGCGCAGAAGATCGCCGTCACTGTCATCCTCACGATCGCAATGAAGCTCCTGCGCAATAGGCTGCGTGCAGGGCTGTCGCCTTTCGCAGCCCGACGAGGAGTTCCAATTGCAGGTACTTGTCCGTGACAACAATGTCGACCAGGCGCTTCGCGTCCTGAAGAAGAAGATGCAGCGCGAAGGCGTCTTTCGCGAAATGAAGCAGCGCCGTGCCTACGAGAAGCCTTCAGAGAAAAAGACGCGCGAAAAGTCGGAGGCGATCCGCCGCGCCCGCAAGCTCGCCCGGAAGCAGGCGATCAGGGAAGGCTTGCTGCCGGCTCCCCCGAAAAAGAAGCTTCCCGAGCGCAAGCCCGCGCTGCCGCAAGTCGCCGCCAGACCCGGGGGCTGAAGCACCGGCAAAACCGGCCGGGGAATCAGGCCGGCGGCGCGAGCAAGCCGACATCGTTCCTGCGCATCTTGCATCCGGTCAGACGCTCCATATCTGATCGGCATGATGAAGCTCACACTGATCCAGGACCAGGCCATCCAGGCGCTCATGGCCGGCATCGTTGGCGCCGAAACATTCGATCGGGTCTTCGCAGGCATCCGCTTCGACGAAATCGAGGGCACGATGCTCTACGCCTTCGCCCGACACGAGGAGGCCGCATCCGACATCGAGGATAGCTACTCGTCTCACATCGCCGCGGTCGCATCGCGGGTGTTGAACAAGCCGGTGGACGTCGTCGTCGTGATGCCCAAGGTCCTGCAATAGCAAGCGGCCTGCCCGCCGCGTAAACGATGCTCTTTTGCTCAGTCGAGGAAGGCTGCGAGCTCCTCCGGCGCGCCCGAAGGGAACGCGTCCTTGAGACAGTCGAGGAATGCGGATACGCGCGCGCTCAGCAGCCGGCGTGATGGATAGAGTGCCCAGAGCGTGATCTCGGGTCCATCGACATCACCCCAATGGACAAGCTTGCCGGCCGCCAAATCGTAACTCGCAAGCGACACGGGAAGCCGCGCGGCGCCGACGCCCGCCCGGACCGCATCGCGAACCATCGTGAGCGAGGACAGGCGAAGCACCGGATCAACCGCGATGGTCGCGCTTCCGCCCGGCGTCATCACATCCCAGAAGGGGGCGAGGTCGCTCACGCCGCGCGCCACGACCGGCACCGCGCGATCGCCCGAGGGACGACGCAAGTTGGGGCTCGCCACGATCACCAGCCGATCGCGCAGAAAGATTCGTCCGACAAGGCTTTCGTCCGGATCCGGATTGACGCGGATTACCAGGTCATAGCCTTCCTCGATCATGTCCACGGCGCGATCCTCGGTCGTGACCTCGAGCCGTACCTCCGGATGCTTCAGCGCGAATATGGCGGCCAGTTTTCCCATCGCGGTCTGCGAGAACAGCAGCGGCGCGCTGATCCGCAACCTGCCGCGCGGCCTGTCTCCGCCGGAGGCGATTGCGGCTGCGGTCTCGTCGAGCTCGGCAAGCAACATCCCGGTCCGCTCGTAGAGTGCGCGCCCCTCCTCGGTGAGTTTCAGGGCGCGCGTTCCGCGCTCGAACAGGCGCAGATCGAGGCTGCTTTCGAGGTCGGAGACCCGGCGGGACAGCGTCGCTTTGGGGCGGCCGGTGGCCCGGGCGGCCCGGCCAAATCCTCCGTGTCGGGCGACCAGGTTGAAATCGGCGAGGGCAAGAAGGTCCATTCGTTCCACCAATGAGACACTAGGTCTATATTTAGCGTCTATCGGCTCGATTGTGGATCACTAATTTGCGGGGTGTCTCTTACCCCCAAACAGGAGTGACCCCATGACTATCCTCGTGACCGGTGCCACCGGCCGTGTCGGCCGCCACGTCGTCCAGCAACTCGTCAAGCGCGGCGCCGAGGTGCGCGTGCTGTCCCGCGAACCCGGGAAGGCCGAATTCCCTGCTGGCGTGGAGGTCGTGAAAGGCGATCTGCTCGATCTCGATTCGCTACGCGCCGCGTTCAGCGGCATCAAGACGCTGTTCCTGCTCAATGCGGTGACCGGCGACGAATTCACCCAGGCGCTCATCACACTGAACATCGCCCGCGAGGCGGGCGTCGATCGCATCGTCTATCTCTCGGTGATCCACGCCGATCGCTTCGTCAACGTGCCGCACTTCGCGGTGAAGTTCGGCGCCGAGCGGATGCTCGAGCAGATGGGTTTTGGCGCCACGATCCTGCGTCCGTCCTACTTCATCGACAATGATCTCACGGTCAGGGACGTCATTGTCAACCACGGCGTCTACCCGATGCCGATCGGCAGCAAGGGCGTCGCCATGGTCGACGCACGCGACATCGGTGAGGTCGCAGCGATCGAGTTGATCCGCCGTGAGCAGGCAGCTGGCAAGCTGCCGATCGAGACCATCAATCTGGTCGGCCCCGATACGCTGACCGGTCCGGACGTGGCCGCGATCTGGTCGGACGTGCTGGGACGTCCGGTCGCCTATGGCGGCGATGATCCAACCGGTTTCGAGCAGAATCTGGCGACCTTCATGCCGAAATGGATGGCCTACGAGATGCGCCTGATGGCCGAGCGCTTTGTCAGCGACGGCATGATCCCCGAAGACGGCGACGTCGCGCGTCTGACCAAAATGCTGGGACGTCCGCTGCACGCCTACCGCGACTTTGCGACGCAGATCGCAACGGCTTCGACAAAGCCGGCCTGACGGCAACAGCAACGAACCCCGGATGTCGCCACGACGCGGTGTCCGGGGCTTCGACGTGACCTCACGATAAATCCACGCTACCCTCTTGCGGCAAGAACAAGAGGAAACGCCAATCGTGTATGACTACATTATCGTGGGCGGCGGCTCGGCGGGGTCCGTGCTGGCCCACCGGCTCTCCGCAAAGAGTGCCAACAAGGTCCTGCTCTGCGAAGCCGGGCAGGACACACCGCCCGGCAACGAGCCGGCTGAAATCCGCGACAGCTATCCGGGCACGGCCTATTTCGATCCGCGTTTTCACTGGACGGAATTGAAGGTCACGACACAGGTCGTCAGCCACAACAATCCGACCGAAGCGCGGCCTCCTTTGCGCAAATACGAGCAGGCGCGCGTGCTCGGCGGCGGCTCCTCGATCAATGGCCAGATGGCCAACCGCGGCGCACCGACCGATTACGACGAATGGGACGCGCGCGGCGCCGAGGGGTGGACCTGGAACGACGTGCTGCCCTTCTTCAAGAAGGTCGAGCGCGACCTCGATTTCGACGGACCCTATCACGGCAAGGACGGCCGAATTCCAGTACGCAGAATTCCGCGGGAGCACTGGACGCGGCATTCCCAGGCGTTTGCCGATGCCTTCCAGCAGGCCGGCCATCAATTCCTGCCGGACCAGAACGGCGAGTTCGTCGACGGATTTTTCCCGGTGACGCATTCCAACCAGGCCGAGCAGCGCGTCTCGGCCGCGATGGGCTATCTCGACCGCGACACGCGCAAGCGCGAGAACCTTGCGATCTCCACCAACACGCAGGTGCGCGAGCTGCTGTTCGAAGGCACGCAATGCGTCGGCGTGAAGGCCGTGGTCGACGGACGCGAGCAGGAATTCCGCGGACGCGAGATCATTCTCTCCAGCGGTGCGATCCATTCGCCGGCGCATCTCTTGCGAGCCGGCATCGGCCCGGTCGGTCACCTCAAGGACTTAGGGATTCCCGTGCTGATGGGCTTGCCGGGCGTCGGCCAGCGCCTGATGGATCATCCGTCGATCTCGCTGTCGTCCTTTGTCCGCCGCGGCGCGCGCATGAACGAGCACACACGGCGCCACATGCAGCTGGGCCTGCGCTATTCATCGGGCCTTGCAGGCGTGCCGAAGGGCGACATGTTCGTCGTGCTGCTCAGCAAGTCGGCCTGGCATGCGGTCGGCGAGCAGATCGGCTCGCTGCTGACCTTCGTCAACAAGACCTATTCCGAGACCGGTCAGGTCAAGCTCGCCTCGCGCGATCCCGCGGCCGAGCCGATCGTCGAGTTCAATCTGTTGTCCGACCGGCGCGATCTCGATCGCCTGATGAGCGGCTTCCGCAAGATGGCGGCCATTCAGATGAGCGACATCGTCAAGGCGGTGACGGACAAGCCGTTCCCGGCGGCCTATACCGACAAGGTCCGCAAGATCGGCGTCGTCAATACCAGGAACAGGATTCTGACCAAGATCGCCGCGGCGATGATGGACGGACCGGCAGCGCTGCGCCACTACATGATCGACAATTTCGTGGTCGAAGGTTTCACCTTCGAGCAGGTGATGAATGACGACGAGGCGCTGGAAGCCTTCGTGCGCAAGGCGACCATCGGCGTCTGGCACGCCTCCTGCTCATGCCGCATGGGCTTGGCCAGCGATCCGATGGCGGTGGTGGACAACCAGGGCCGGGTCAAGGGCATCCAGGGCCTGCGCGTCGTCGACGCCTCGATCTTCCCGGTGGTGCCGTGCGCCAACACGAACTTTCCGGTGCTGATGTCGGCGGAGAAGATCGCAGCGGCGATGCTGCAGTAAGCCGCGGCGTTCTTCAAAGGCCGCGGCGGACAAGCAGCGACGCCGCGGCCGTTGAGCTTCGCTGGAAGGTGTATTGGATGATGTGAAGACAATCATTCCTATCGACAAGGCCGATAGCCGGCCTTCAATCAAGATCGTGCAGATCCTTGCCAAGCGGCGGCGTCAGGCGAAATGTCGAGAACATGACATTCAGTCCGGCCCGCTCGGGTGTGCAGGCCATGGGCCCCACAAGGTAGGAGCTGGCCCTTGGGAATGGCGCCAGCCGCATGAGCGGCCAAAGCTTGCCATCGGCTGAGGTCTGGAGGCGAAGAACGCCGTTCGCGACGGTGACGCGCACGCGAAAATCGCCGGCATCCTGCGCATAGGGAGCGGTCGCCCAATCTGATTGCCCGTGGGTCAGCACGCTCGCAAGCATCGCACGTCCGTCAGAGAACTCGATTCCAGCCTTAACCCAATGGTGGTCATCGACGCGCACCATCATGCCGGCCTGATCGTAGAGCGCCTTGAAATCGCCCTGCACGCGTAACTCCGCAGTGAATGCCTCACCGGCCGGAAAGCCCAAGAAATGTCCGCTATCGCGATTGAACCCATAGTGGGTTTCGCGCCAAAAATCGGTGCCTTTGTCGGTGGCGAGCTGAAGGGTATCGCCCTTTGCGGTCCAGCGCGCCGGCTCGTTCAGCCACACGCCGTCGTGTCTGCCAAAAATCATGCCAAACCTGATTGAGCGGGGGCCGACATCCTATGAGCGCAGGGAAAGTAGCGCCCGGCGGGACGAGGCCCGGAAACGGAGGCGAATCCAAACCGGACCTCGGACCGCGAACTTTGCCGTCAAGCGAAGCCGGCGATCGAGTGCTAACGCCTCAGGAAGTCCGGAAGTTCACGTTCGTCGGTTTGGCGCGTGGACTTCGACGAATTCGGAGTCGGGATGCGTGACGATGGTCGCGAACATGATGCCGCTGATGATGAGCGACCAAGCGGTGTTCCAACAAATCCAAAACACGTGCCAGCCTCCGTTTCGGTGTCCGCCCGCAGGACCAAGGTAACGGCAAGGCGAGGCTGCTGTTCCCGATGCGACGACGGCGCGGGCGAGGCGCTATTTTCGTTTGGTCGGCGGAGAGCTGCGTTCGGTTTGACCGGTGTGGCGCTTTGCCACGACGTCTTCATCCCGCGCGCCTTCACGCGGGCGTGGCGGCGGCTTGGGCTGGCCGGCCTGGCCGCCATGCTTGCCGCCCATGTCGGGCTTGCCTTCGAGGTCGTTTTCACGGGGCATGCAGGGACAATGCGCTCGCGCGGCTTTGGTTCGCAATCGCATCCGCCGGCTGTGAACGAGTTCATAGGATCGCCGCCGGTTGCAGTGCACGATCGCCGGGTGCACCGACGCATGCGATGAACCGACGGATTTGACCTGATGCGGAAACGGCTAGTCGCCTGGACCATCCTGACCTCGGCGCTGCTCGCCGTCGCCGTATGGACCGTGCTCGGGCCGCCCGACCATTCCGCCGGCCCGCATCGCTCCTCCCGCGACCTGACGGCGGCGGTACGCTAGCGATCCCGGCGCAACCGATACGATTTCGGCATCGATCGATCTCAATTGGAATTTGGTGCGGCAACACGCCAGCCGCTATCCTCCGCGGCAAAACGACAAGGCCGCACGGCCCAAGGAGGAGCCCATGAGACCGACCAGCCGCATCGCGCCCCGCGCTGCGATCGCCACCACCCTCGCCTTCCTCACCCTCATTTCGGGAGTCCGTGCCGGCATGGCCGAGACCTTCGCCTATGTCGGCAACGCCGACAGCAACGACATCAGCGTGTTCAAGCTGGCCGAGAGCGGCGAGATGACACCGGTACAGACCGTTGCTTTCACCGGTGTCGAGAAGCCGGGATCCTCGACGCCGCTGGCGATCACGCCCGACCGCCGCGTGCTGATTGCCGGCGTCCGCTCGCAGCCGTTCCAGGCCGTGAGCTTTGCGATCGACCCCAAGACCGGCCAGCTCAGCCACATCGGCAACGGCCCGCTCGCCGACAGCATGGCGAACATCGCAACCGATCGCGGCGGCAAGGTGCTGTTCAGCGCCTCCTATGGCGGCAACAAGGTCGCGCTGAATCCGCTCCAGGCGAACGGCGTCGTGGCCGAGCCGAAGCAGGTGATCCCGACCGGACTGAACGCGCACGCCTTCCTGCCCTCGCCCGACAACCGTTTCGCGTTCGCAACCAATCTCGGCTCCGACCAGGTGCTGAGCTTTGCGTTCGACGCCACCGCGGGCGCGCTGACGCCGAACGATCCGCCCACGATCAAGGTGCCGGAGAAATCGGGGCCGCGGCACTTCGTGTTCCACCCCAATGGCAAGTTCGTCTATCTCATCCACGAGTTGAACGCCGATGTCGCGGCGTTCAGCTACGAGGCCAGGAGCGGCGTCTGGACCGAGATCCAGCGCACCACCGCCCTGCCGGAAGGCTTTTCGGGAAAGCCCTGGGCCGCCGACATCCACATCACCCCGGACGGCCGCTTCCTCTATGCCTCCGAGCGCACCACCAACACGCTCGCCGCCTACAAGGTCGACGCCGATAGCGGCAAGCTGACCACGATCGGCAGCGTGCCGACCGAGAAGCAGCCGCGCGGCTTCAACATCGATCCCACAGGGCGCTACCTCGCCGCGGTCGGCGAGCTCTCCGACGGCATGACGGTCTATGCAATCGACCAGAGCAGCGGCGCGCTCGCCAAGCTGAAATCCTACCCCACCGGCAAGAAGCCGAACTGGGTGGAGTTTTTGAACCTGCCGTGAGGCGGGCTACCCCATGTCCTCTTGGCAGGGCCTGAGCTAGCGCCTCGTCGTTCGAGACGACCGCTTTGCGGTTTCCTCAGGATGAGGCTTGGCGGCGGCTTTGCTTGTGGAAATGGATGCCACGCACTCCGTCCTCATCCTGAGGGCCCGCCGCAGGCGGGCGCCTCGAAGGATGGAAGCGGGGACGGTGAAAGACAACGAACCTCTTTGCGTTCCCGAAGACTAATCCAACAGGCGCCATCGCGCCGCCCGCGCTGCTGCGTCATTCTCATCCGGCCGGACCATGGCCCGCTGCGGTTGCTTCTGCTATCGATGAGGCCGTCAAGGCCCCAACCGGAATGACCGATGCGTTCATTGCCTGCGCGTTCCTTTTCCCGACGTCTCGCCACGCTCACCGGGCTGCTGCTGCTGTCCGCTCCACTCGCGCGCGCCGCCGATGACGACGCGCCCAAGGGGCCGGCGGTCACGGTGCTCAAGGTCGCAAAATCCTGCTTCTCCGACATCGTCGAGGCCACCGGCAGCATCATCGCCCGGGAGGAGACCTCGGTACGGCCCGAGCGGCCCGGCCTGAAGGTCACGGAGGTGCTGGCGGAAGCCGGCGAGACCACCACGGCCGGCCAGGTGCTGGCGCGGCTGGCGCTGCCCGAAGGTGGCACGCTTCAGGTCACGGCGCCGGTGGCGGGCGTGATCGCGACCTCGACCGCGCAGATCGGCAACTTCGCCTCGGCCAAGGGCGAGGCCCTGTTCACGATCGTCGCGCGCAGCGAATATGATCTCGTCGGACTCGTCGCGACCAGCGATATGCGCAAGCTCGCGGTCAACCAGCCGGCGACGGTGCGCATCGCCGGTGCCGGTGACATCGACGGCAAGGTGCGCCGGATCGGACCGACCGTCGAGCCGAACATCCAGCAGGGCATGGTCTATATCGGCATCTCCTCGCAGAAGCGGCTGCTGCTCAATGCCAGCGGGCGCGCGCTGATCAAGTCTGGCCAGAGCTGCAACGTCGCCGTCCCGCTCACCGCCGTGCAATATTCATCCGCCGGCACCGTGGTGCAGGTGATCCGCCGCAACCGCGTCGAGACCAAGCGCGTCGAGATCGGATTGATGTCGGGCGGCAATATCGAGGTGCGCGACGGCCTCAACGAAGGCGACGTCGTCGTCGCCCGCGCCGGCGCGCTGCTCCGCGAAGGCGATCCGGTGCGCCCGGTGATGGCCGCGGAAGCGGCGAAGTAGCAGACGATCTCGTAGGGTGGGCAAAGCGAAGCGTGCCCACGTCCTCTATCGAATCAGACCATTGGAAAGATCGTGGGCACGGCGCTTTGCGCCTTTGCCCACCCTACACGACCGCAAAAACTACCCGCCGGCCTGGTCGAAGTTCACGTCTTCGAGCAGCGAGGACGACACGGTCGGGACCTGGTCGCCTTCGGAGGCGCGGGAGATGGCGACGCGGGTCTTGTTAAAGACGCTTTCGGCGCTGCCCTGCGCATTGAGGTTGCCGAGCAGCTCGCTGACCAGCACGCTGTGCTCGCCCTTGCCGTCGTCGACGACCTTGCCGGGCGAGGCCGAGGAGAGGATCAGCGCATTGTCGGGCGCGCTGATCGGCGCGAGGCCGTGGCTGTAGGACCGGAAGCGGCGCTCATAGGGGTTGCGGCGGGACGCATCGACGACGACGAGCTTGGCCTTGGCGCCCTGCTCCTTCATCATGCCGAGCACGCCCTCGATGGAGACGCCCTGGCGGCGAACGTCGCTTTCCTTCCAGATCGCGGCGTCGACCGGCAGCATGTAGCTCTCGCGGCCGGCCTGCACGCCGTAGCCGCCGAAGAACAGCATGACGACCGTGTCGCGCTTGATCCGGGACTTGAGGCGGTTGACGGCGCGGACCATGTCGTCCCGGGTCGCGTCTTCCACCATGTCGACGTCAAAGCCGCTCTTGCGCAGGGTCGAGGACAGCGCGCGGGCGTCGTTGATCGACTGCGTCAGCGGCGCGCTGGCGTCGGGGTAATGTCCATTTCCGATGACGAGGGCGAGCCGCGAGGTCTGGCCGATCGAGCCGGTGATCTGGTCGGTCGAGACGGCCTTGGCGGCATCGAGCGCGCGCATGTTGAGGGCAGCATGGGCACCGATCACGAGCGAGACCGTGCCGATGAGGGCTGCGGCCACCGCGATCGTGCGTCGGGAAATGTCGAGCTGCGTTACATTCATCTCGCTTCATTCCTGTCAGTGCCAAAGACCAGCCAAGCGCGCACACACAGTTTGAGTAGCGCGATAGCGTCTTCAGGTTTGAGGGATTGGCCGGGGATGTGCCCCCGAACTGCGCGCAATTTGCGGCGCCGCACCAAACAAACCCTTAACCGGATATCGCCTCCCCGGCAATAGATTGCCCTAAATTTGAGCTAAGCAGCTGAATCTGTTAGTTAATTCCCCGACCCTGATGCATGCATTTTTTATACCCCCGTAACCTTCCGGGGCTCGATCATGCAGCCTCCATGCCGGCTTTTTCCGTGACCGCTATCACATTTGTATTTCCTGCGAATCCGGGTAGCTTTTTCAAAGACTTGCAGGGGGTGGGTGCGCAGCTGGGAGCGTGCCGGCCGGCCCCCGACCAGGGCCCCCGCGACCAGGTATTTCATGAGCTTTCATTATTTCGCCGGCGCCGCCTGCCGGGCACTGACGGCACGGAAAGACGGCCCCTCGCTTTACGATGTCTGCGATCCCGTGCTGGCGGGCCCAGCCGGGGGCGATCCGCATCTGGCCAAATTCTACAAGACCGCGCTCGGCAATCCCGCACTCCGGATATTGCTGCGACGCGCCGGCGTGCCCGAGCTGCGCGACGAGGCGAAGCTGGCCCGGCTGCGCGAAGCGCTGGTGCGCGCCCGCGACGATGCCGAGCCGCACTGGGCGGCAGTCGGCCAGCCCGTTGCCGATCTCGTCGAGAGCATCGCGCTCGACCATCCCAAACCGCCGCCGGCGATGTTCACCGGCTCCGCGCCGCCGCAGGCGCAGATCGACGGCGTGATCCGCGACTGCGCGCAGCATCTGCTCGGCTCGTACCGCCGCAACGGCTTCCTGCCGACCTATGCCGCCTTCAACCTGATCGGCGATCCCGACTTTCGCGGGCGCGAGCTGATCATGGCGCTCACCGGGCTGAACGCGCGCGGCTACAAGAACTCCTCGCTGCTGTTCAACCTCGCCCGCGTCTTCATCGCGCGCTCGCCGGCCCGCGCGGTGGTCAATCCGCCCTGGACAGGCATTGCCGAGCCGATGTGGGAGCCGGTGCAGATCCGTCACCGCTCGGCCTATTACGACGCCTTCTTCATCGAGGCGCTGCTGAGCTATGCCGAGACCGGGCTCGCCTCGCCGGCGGAGAAGGCCGCTGCCGAGCGCGCGATCGCCGACATGGTGGATTTCTGCGTTAATATCAGCCGCGAGGAGGTCGAGGGCCTCGGCGGCGCGCGCTTCAACGTCATCACGGCACTGGCGCCGGCGCCGCATCCGCGCTTCTCGCGCTTCTTCGCCCAGATCAAGCAGGATCTCGGCTTCGGCGTCTATGTGCCGGATTGCGACACCACGGCCTGCTCGATCTCCGCGGCGACGCAGGCCGGCTGCACCGACCCGATCATCGATCAGCCGCTGCTGGATTTCTACGCGAGCTATCAGGTGCAGGCGGGCGTCAACGAACCGCGCGTCACCGTGCCGCTCAACGACAATATCGACTATGAGGGCGGGGTCGCGACCTGGATCGACAACCTCAAGGGCGAGCGTCCCTATGGCAACGATCTCGATCCGACGCTCAATCTCGACATTCTCGAGGTGAGCTTTCGCAACCTCGCGCGCTGGAAGATTTTGGAGACGCCGGCGCGGCTTGCGACCGTGCACCGGATCATCGGCTTCCAGAAGCGCCTGGCTGCCAGCGGCGCCTTCGCCAATCCGCGCTCGCACATCTATTACCTGCCGGAGCTCTACAGCGCCTATTTCGGCCGCTGCTATGCCGCTTTCCTGGCACTGCCGCTGGCGGCGCAGGCCGCGATCGATCCCGCCGGCGATTTCGATTTCATCCGCCACCGCGTGCTCTCCTATGTGAAGGGCGAGCTGATGACCGCGGAGATGAACGTGTTCGACGCCGCGCTGGCGCTGATCGCGCTCGGCCATCTCGGCGCCGATCCGCGCGCCTTCGCACCGGCGCTGAACGTGATCGTCGCCAGCCTCGGCGAAGGCGGCCGCCGCGGCCCGTTCCGCGCCTATGAGTGGAACAAGATGAAGACGCCGACGCGAATTCTGGTCGGCGGCCCGGAGGTGACGTCGGCCTTCGTGCTGATGGGGCTGGCGGTGGCGAAGCGGGCAATGGCGGGGCGGGGGTGAGCCCGGCTCTCGTGCCCCGGACGCAGCGCAGCGCCTCTTGCGTCCGTGATTTTCTGATGGGTCCCGGCTCTGCGGCGGCGTTGCACGCCGCACCGTGTCCGGGACACGAGAGACCTCGCGCAATGACGGGAAGTTGAAAGCTCAATCGTTAGGCATAAGCTGGCCGGGCGGACAAAAGCCGACCACAATTGCGCGGCTTATCGAGATTGTCCTGAACACGCGGATCGGCATGTTGCGAAAATTCCTGATTGCGCTGTCATTGCTCGCTCTCCCGTCGATGGCCGAGGCCGCCGATATCACCGGCACGGCGAAGGTCCGCGACGGCGATTCCGTCGTGATCGGCAACACGCGGATCCGGCTCGGCGGCATCGATGCGCCGTCCTCCGACCAGCTCTGCCTCAACACCAAGGGCGAGCGCTGGACCTGCGGTATCGCGGCGCGCGACGAGCTCGCCAAATACACCGAAGGCAAGAACTGGGTCTGCCATGCCCGCGCGATCGACCGGCGCGGCCGCACCGTGGCGCGCTGCGAGGTCGGCGGCGAGGACATCCAGAAATGGCTGGTGCGCAGCGGCTGGGCGCTGGCCTACACCCGCGTCTCCCACGATTACGAGCCCGACGAGGCTGCCGCGCGTGAGGCCAAAGCCGGCATGTGGCAGGGCGCCTTCATCGCACCCTGGGACTGGCGCGTGCGCAACAAGAAGACGACGATCCTGGGCGCCACCAAGCCGCCGGACGGGACGCATTCCGTGCTGCTCGCCTCCGCCTCGGGGCCGGTCGCGCCGTCGCCCGACTGCACCATCAAGGGCAATGTCAACAGCGCCGGCGAGTGCATCTATCACCAGCCGACCAGCCGCTGGTACACCCAGATCAAGATGCGGATCAGCAAGGGCACGCGCTGGTTCTGCTCGGTGGAGGAGGCGGAGGCCGCCGGGTGCCGTGAAACGAAGAGGTAGAGCCCCAGACCTGCGTTTTCGGTGCTTTTCTTGCATCGCAGCGCCACGTAAAAGTGTGCTTCAGCGACCCACCATCCTGTTCTCTGGCAATAAGGACCGATAGCAATGACCGTTCGCGCGGGCCGGGAGTTTCTGGCCATCCCCGGGCCCACCACGATGCCTGACGAGGTGCTGCGGGCGATGCATCGTCCGGCGATCGACATCTACTCCAAGGAGATGCACGAGCTGACCGACACCCTGCTCGCAGACATCTCGAAGCTGTTTGCGACCAAGGGCAAGTCCTACATCTACATCGCCAACGGTCACGGCGCCTGGGAAGCCGCTTTGAGCAACGTCTTGTCGCGCGGCGACAAGGTGCTGGTGCTGGAGAGCGGACGCTTCGCGATCGGCTGGGGCAACGCGGCGGCGCTGATGGGCGCCGAGGTCGAGGTGCTCAAGGGCGACTGGCGCCGCGCGGTGCGGCCGCACGAGGTCGAGGAGCGCCTGCGCCGCGACACCGAGCACAAGATCAAGGCCGTCGTCGTTGTCCAGGTCGATACGGCCTCGGGCGTGCAGAACGACATCGAGGCGATCGGCAAGGCGATCAAGGCGAGCGGTCATCCCGCTTTGTACATGGTGGACACCGTGGCCTCGCTCGGCTGCATGCCGTTCGAGATGGACAAATGGGGCGTCGACGTCGCGATGTCCGGCTCGCAGAAGGGCCTGATGACGCCGCCCGGCCTCGGCTTCGTCGCCGCCAATGCGCGCGCGCTCGAAGCGCAGAAGAAGGCCAATTTGAGCACGCCCTATTGGAGCTGGAGCGAGCGCGAGGGCACCGAGAACTATCGCAAATATGCCGGCACCGCGCCGGTGCATCTGCTGTTCGCGCTGCGCAAGGCGATCGACATGCTGCACGAGGAAGGCCTTGAAAACGCCTTCCGCCGCCACAGCCTGCTCGGCGAAGCCGCGCGGCGCGCGGTCTCCGCATGGTCGGAAGGCCAGGTGCTCGGCTTCAACGTTGCCGAAGCCAGCGAGCGCTCCAACACCGTGACCACGGTGACCGTGAGCAATGGCCACGATCCCGCGCTTCTGCAAAGCTATTGCAAGGAGAAGTGCGGCGTCGTGCTCGGCACCGGCATCGGCGACCTCTCCGGCCGAGCCTTCCGCATCGCCCATATGGGCCACGTCAATGCGCCGATGCTGCTCGGCACGCTCGGCGTGGTCGAGATCGCGCTGAACGCGCTGAAGATCCCGCACGGCAAGGGCGGGCTCGAGGCAGCGGTGTCGTATCTCGGCGAAGAGGTGGCGGCTTAATACACCGCCGTCGTCCCTCCAGACACGTTGCTCCTTCTTCCTTCTCCCCTTGCGGGAGAAGGTGGCGCGAAGCGCCGGATGAGGGGTCTCTCTCCGCACCAACAACTGCAAGACTCGTGGAGAGAGACCCCTCACCCGTCTCGCCGCTGCGCGGCGAGCCACCCTCTCCCACAAGGGGAGAGGGGGAAGATCAGCGCTCGACGCGATAGGCTTCGACCTGCACCTTCAGCTCGTTCAATGAAGCAAGCGGCGCCTTCGGATCGACCCGATACTCTCCGCTTCTCAGCCATCCCAGCACCATCGCATCCACCACGGGCGAATGGTGGATGACGTCGCTGTAATTATCGAGATCGTGCGTCACCGCCTTGATCGCGCGGAAATCGTGCAGCCGTACGTTGGGAAGCTGCGTCAGGCGCGTCGCAACCACCGCCGTAACATCCGTGACGATCTTCAGCGTCGGTGGTGACGCATCGCGCATCGCGACGAATTGCAGGATCGAATAGGGCGGGAAGTAGATGTCGAAGGTCACGTCCGGATGGCGCGTGATCAGGCCGACGACGTCGCGCTCGAAATGCCTGACCATGGCGTCGTAGCTGTAGCCTTCGCCGAGGAAGCGGCTGCGCACGGGATCGGTGATGTAGGCGAAAGCGGCGAGCGCCCGCTTCGCATTGTAGCCGTTCGCGACGTCGAAGTCCCGCGGCAGCGCGTAGATGTCGTCGACGTCGGACAGCGCGAACCTGACGGGGAGATAAGGCGCCGCCCGGCTCAGCGGCGCGCGCAATGGCGGAACGGAGCGCAGCAGCGCGAACAGGGATTCCTTCGCCATCGCGGCGCTGAACAGATAGGACGCGATGCCCTTGGTCGTCCTGCGATAGAGATCGACGGAGAGATACGGATCCGCCTCGATATCCGCGGCGTCGACAAAGCTGAAATCGTCCATCGCCCAGACCACGCGCCTTGCGCCGCGGTCGATCGCCTGCTCCAGCACGAAGGCCTGCTGGCGTGAATTGGAGCCGGTCATGGCGAGCTTGAGCGAGTGAACACCGAGCGCGCGGTCGATGTCGCTCTGGCGGTAATGGATCGCGAGCGAGGTGCCCATGAAGGCCGTGTCGAAGGACTGGCTGCGGATCAGCCCTGCATTCTGCACGCGCGTGTCGTCGGAATAGAAGGCGGCCACGAGTCGCGAGGGGCGGAACAGCTGCAGGGGATCGACGACATAGGTGAGCGCCGCCGCACCCAGCACGCAGGCGATGCTCGCGAAGAAAAGACGCTTCAGATTGGTGAACGAGCCCTGCATCAGAACCGGAAATAGATGAATTCGCTGTGGCTCTGGATGCCGAGAAGCCCGAACGCCAGCACCAGCGACGCGCCATAGAGGAATAACGGCCGCATCCGCCCCGCCTTAAGGTTCTCGCCGACCCGGCGATTGCCGTGATCGTAGCCCATGATCGCCTGCGTGTTCGGCGCCAGCCACACCAGCGACGCATAGACCGCGACCATCACCAACGCAGCGATCTCCACGCGGCCGAGGACGATGTTCGTTGGGCTGGACATGGCGCGGAGGATCAGCAAGGCCCAATCGACCCGTTCGGCGCGGAAGAACACCCAGGCGACGACGACGGCCAGGAAGGTCAGCACCGCACCTGCGATACGGACCGGGCGCGCAAGCGGCGTCGGAACATTCGGCACCAGCGCGTTGAAGGCGTGGTTCAGGCAGAGATAGGCCCCGTGCAGCGCGCCCCAAATGACAAAGGTCCAGGCCGCACCGTGCCAGAGCCCGCCGAGCAGCATCGTGATCAGCAGATTGACGTAGCGCAGCACCCGGCCGTGACGGTTGCCGCCGAGCGGAATGTAGAGATAGTCGCGCAGGAATTGCGACAAGGTCATGTGCCAACGGCGCCAGAACTCGACGATGCTGGTGGCCTTGTAGGGCGAGTTGAAATTGACCGGCAGGAAGATGCCGAACATCAGCGATATCCCGATTGCCATGTCCGAATAGCCGGAGAAGTCGAAATAGAGCTGGAACGTGTAGGCGAGAGCCCCGAGCCAGGCCTGATCGAAACTCGGCGCACGCGCGTCGAAGGCGAGTGCGACCAGCGGCTGGATGCCGTCGGCAAGGCAGGTCTTCTTGAACAGGCCGATCGCAAAGATGATGACACCGCACAGCATCAGATGCGCGTGCGGATGTTTTGACTCCTCCCGCTCGAATTGCGGGATCATGTCCTTGTGGTGAAGGATCGGGCCCGCGATCAGATGCGGGAAATACGTCACGAACAGCGCGTAATGGGGCAGCGCATAGGCTGCGACCTGGCCGCGCCAGGCATCCACGAGGAACGCGATCTGCGTGAAGGTGTAGAAGGAGATTCCGACCGGCAGCAGGATGTGGACCGCGACATGCGTGCCGGCCAGCGCGTTGATGTTCTCGGTCACGAAGCCGGCATATTTGAAGATGCCGAGCACGAGGAGATCGCCGGCGACGCCGAGCGTGAGCGCCGCCTTTCGTTGCGACGGGCCGAGCTTCGCCACGATGAGGAGATGGCCGACGCCGTAGTTGAAGGCGATCGAGAGCAGCAGCAGGGCCACGAACTGCCAATTGCCGATGGCATAGAAGGCGAGCGAGGCCAGCGCCAGCCAGATCACCGGGGTCAGATTGCTGCTCCGCCCCAGCCAGAAATAGCCGGCCAGCACGACCGGCAGGAACAGCAGGATGAACGGGTAGGAATTGAACAGCATCAGGCTGGACCGGCGGCGAGGATATGGAGCCTAAAGCATACAAGGGGGCGATCAACAACCCGGCGAACTGGCGCAGTCCCGCTGGCAATTTGCGGAATCAGGACGATATAAGGTGGAACACGCGTAGCCTCTTCTCCCTCTCCCCGTTCTTACGGGGAGAGGGTTGGGGTGAGGGGCTCTCTCCACGGATGAGACTGCGGATGGACCTGTGCCCCCTCACCCGGATTGCATCTTCGATGCAATCCGACCTCTCCCCGCAAGCGGGGCGAGGTAAGGAAGAGGCGCAGCGCGAATACGAGATGATGAGGACCGAGTGACCCAAGCCAAAACACCTTCCCAGCCCCCCGTCGCCCCCCGCCGGCCGCATTCCTTTACGCATCACGGCATCACCGTGACCGACGACTATGCCTGGCTGAAGGACGAGAAATGGCAGGAGGTGTTGCGCGAGCCCAAAGTGCTCGGCCCTGATATCCGCAAATATCTGGATGAGGAGAACGTCTACACCGAGAGCCTGCTCGGCCACACCGCTGGCTTGCAGAAGACGCTGGTTCGCGAGATGCGCGGGCGCATCAAGGAGGACGATTCCAGCGTGCCGTCGCCGGACGGGCCGTTCGCCTATTTCCGCAGGTTTCGCGAGGGCGGGCAGCACGAGCTGTTCGGCCGTATGCCGCGCGACGGCGGCGAGAGCCATATCGTGCTCGACGGCGACGCGCTCGCAAAGGACCACAAATATTTCAAGTTCGGCGGCAGCCGGCACTCGAACGATCACAAGCTGCAGGCGTGGAGCGCCGACACCAAGGGCTCCGAATATTTTTCGATCCGCGTCCGCGACTGGGCGACCGGCAAGGATTTTGACGATGTCGTCGAGGAGACCGATGGCGGCGTGGTCTGGGCTGCGGATGCAAAATCCTTCTTCTACGTGAAGCTCGACGACAACCATCGCCCGATGCAGGTGTGGCGGCACAAGCTCGGCACCAGACAGGCCGACGACACGCTCGTCTACGAGGAGCAGGATTCCGGCTGGTTCACCCATCTGCACGAGAGCACCAGCGGCCGCTTCTGCGTGATCGCCGGCGGCGACCACGAGACCTCCGAGCAGCGGCTGATCGATCTCGCCGACCCCGAGGCACCGCCGCGCCTGGTCGCGGCGCGCGAGGAAGGCGTGCAATATTCGCTGGCCGATCGCGGCGACGAGCTGTTCATCCTCACCAACGCCGACGACGCCATCGACTTCAAGATCGTCACCGCGCCGCTCGGCGCGCCCGAGCGCAAGAACTGGCGCGATCTGATCCCCTATCGTCCGGGCATCTACATCATCGACCTCGATCTCTATGCCGGCCATCTGGTGCGGCTGGAGCGCGCCAATGCGCTGCCGTCGATCGTGATCCGCGATCTCACGACGAAGGAGGAGCACGCCATCGCCTTCGACGAGGCCGCCTATTCGCTGGATACGATGGGCTCCTACGAGTTCGACACGACGAATCTGCGCTTGGCTTATTCGTCGATGACGACGCCGTCGGAAGTCTATGATTACGACATGGTCAAGCGGACGCGCACCCTGCGCAAGCGCCAGGAAATCCCGTCCGGCCACGACGCCGCCGACTACGTCACCACGCGCATCATGGCGAAGGCGCTAGACGGCGCCGAGGTGCCGGTGTCGATCCTGTATCGCCGCGGCCTGAAGCTCGACGGCACGGCGCCGCTGCTGCTGTACGGCTATGGCTCCTACGGCATGGCGATGCCGGCCTCGTTCAACGCCAACCGCCTGTCGCTGGTCGATCGCGGCTTCGTCTATGCCATCGCCCATATCCGCGGCGGCGCCGACAAGGGCTGGGGCTGGTATCTCGACGGCAAGCGCGAGAAGAAGACCAACTCGTTCGACGACTTTGCCGCCAGCGCCCGCGCGCTGATCGACGCAAAATACACCAGCGCAAAGCGCATCGTCGGCCATGGCGGCTCGGCCGGCGGCATGCTGATGGGCGCAGTGGCGAACCGCGCCGGCGAGCTGTTCGCCGGCATCGTCGCCGAAGTGCCGTTCGTCGACGTGCTCAACACCATGCTCGACGACACGCTGCCGCTGACGCCGCCGGAATGGCCCGAATGGGGCAACCCGATCGAGAGCGAAAAGGATTTCAGGACGATCCTGTCGTATTCGCCCTATGACAACGTCGCGGCAAAGGAGTATCCCGCGATCCTGGCGATGGGCGGGCTGACCGATCCGCGCGTGACCTACTGGGAGCCGGCGAAATGGATCGCGCGCCTGCGCGCCACCATGAGCGGCGGCGGCCCGGTGCTCTTGCGCACCAACATGGGCGCCGGCCATGGCGGCGCTTCGGGGCGCTTCGACCGGCTCGACGAAGTCGCGATCGTGTACGCATTCGCGCTGTGGGCGGCGGGGATGGCGGAGCCCGGGGTGTAAGAGCTCCAGCGTAGCAACACATTGATCTTGTCGTCCCCGCGTAGGCGGGGACCCATAACCCCAGGGAGTAGTTGCGGCGCAAGCTGCTTACTCCGAGTCTTCATCAAACTTCTCCCTGCGGTTATGGGTCCCGGGCTCGCGCTTTGCGCGCCCCGGGACGACAGTGAGGTTGTGGGGCGAGTTATGGCCACAACCCATCGCCTCACCTCACACCGCGCCGTGCGCCTCGACATACAGCGCGTACACCGAGTGGCTGCTCGCCATATAAAGCCGGTTGTTCTTGGGCCCACCGAAGCAGAGATTGGCGCAGCGTTCGGGCAGCTTGATGAAAGCGAGCGGCTTGCCGTCGGCGTTGAACACCATCACGCCGTCGAGATCTTCCGACTTGCCCTTGAGCTGATAGACCTTGCGGCCGCCGACATCGCTCGGCTCGGACTGCAGTGCGCCGTTGGAGCCCCAGCCGCACCAGAGATTGCCGTCGCGATCGACGCGAAAACCGTCGAGCGAGGCCTGGTCGGCGGCGTCGATCAGCTTGGTCTTGCCGCTGAGCGAGCCGTCGTCGCCGACATTGTAGCTCCAGATGCTGCGGTTCGGCGTGCCCTTCCATTCGACGATGTAGAGCTTCTTCTCGTCCGGCGAGAAGGCGAGCCCGTTGGGATTGACGAGGTCGGTGAGGACCGCGCTGATCTTGCCGTCCTTGGCGATGCGATAGACGTTGGTGGTGGCCTGCTCGGCCTTCTCCTTCTTGCCTTCCCATTCGCCATTGATGCCGAACAGCGGATCGGTGAACCAGATGCTGTCGTCGGACTTCACCACGATGTCGTTCGGCGCATTCAGCCGCTTGCCCTCGAACTTGTCGGCGAGCACCGTGATCTTGCCGTCCTTCTCGGTGCGGGTGATGCGGCGGGTGACGGAGTGCTCGCAGCTGACGAGGCGGCCCTGGCGGTCGCGCGCATTGCCATTGGCGTAATTGGCGTTGGCGCGGAACACGCTGGTCTGCCCGGTGTTCTCGTCGAACTTCATGATCCGGTTGTTGGGAATGTCGGAGAACAAGAGATAGCCGCCCTCGGGGAAATAGGCCGGACCTTCGGCCCAGCGCATGCCGGTCGCGACCTGCTCCACCGTCGAGGAATAGAGCCGGTATTTTCCAAAGCCGGGATCGAGGATCTGGACGGCGGGATCAGGATAGCGCTGGTTCGGCGTGAACGGGAACGATTGGGCACCGGCGGCGCGAGCGAGAAGCGCGGACGCCGCTGCTGCGCCAGCCCCGGCCATGAGGTTACGTCGCGTGAAATTCATGAGAATCCTCCCTGCTTGATAAAAGGCCGGCGCTTGCTGCGCCGGCTCGTTTCTTGACGTGAGTTAGTTTCCGTTTAGCGGCCGTTCTTCTTCCGCCATTCCGCAAAGTCGGTGAGCGTCTGCGAATCGGTGGCGGGATAGAGACCGAAAATGCCGCGGCCCTTGTTGACTTCCTCGGTGACGAAGTCCTCGAACGCCGTCATCTCGAAGGTCTCGTTGGCGATGTCGTCGGCGAGATGCGCGGGGATCACGATGACGCCGTCACTGTCGCCCAGAATGACGTCGCCTGGAAACACTGGCGCGTCGCCACAGCCGATCGGCACGTTGATCTCGATGGCCTGATGCAAGGTCAGGTTGGTCGGCGCGCTGGGGCGATGGTGGTAGGCGGGAATGCCGAGTTTTGCGATCTCGGCAGAATCGCGAAAGCCGCCGTCGGTGACGACGCCAGCGACGCCGCGCTTCATCAATCGCGTGACGAGAATCGCGCCGGCCGAAGCCGCGCGCGCGTCCTTGCGGCTGTCCATCACCAGCACCGAACCGGGCGGACAATCCTCGACCGCCTTGCGCTGCGGATGCGAGCGGTCCTTGAACACGTCGATGGTGTTGAGATCCTCGCGCGCCGGCATGTAGCGCAGCGTGAAGGCCTCGCCGACCATGGTCGGCTGGTCGGCGCCGAGCGGGTGCACGTCCTGGATCATCTGGATGCGCAGACCGCGCTTGAACAGGGCGGTTGCGACCGTGGCCGTGGAGACGGATTTGAGTTTTGTGCGGGTGGCTTCGGAAAGTTTGGACATCGCGTTCTCTCTCTTTCGTCATTCCGGGGCGCGCGTAGCGCGAGCTATGGTGCGCAATTGCGCACCTGAGAATCCATACTCCCGATCGTGGTTATGGATTCCGGGCTCATCGCTTCGCGATGCCCCGGAATGACAGGGGTGGCTAGTAAATCGACGGCTCGCCGATCGGCGCGCCGAAATCGGTCTCGAGGAAGTCGAAGTCGCAGCCGTCATTGGCCTGCTTGATGTGCTTGGTGAACATCCAGCCATAGCCACGCTCGAAGCGTCGCTCGGGCGCCTTCCAGGCGGCGCGGCGCTTGTCGAGCTCGGCTTCGCTCACATCCAGATTGATGGTGCGGGCGGCGACGTCGAGGCTGATGCGGTCGCCGTTCTGCACCAGCGCGAGCGGACCGCCGATATAGGACTCCGGCGAGACGTGCAGGATACAGGCGCCGTAGCTGGTGCCGCTCATGCGCGCATCCGAGATGCGGACCATGTCGCGCACGCCCTGCTTCACGAGTTTTGTCGGGATCGGCAGCATGCCCCATTCCGGCATGCCCGGTCCGCCCTGCGGCCCGGCATTGCGCAGGATCAGGATGTGGTCCTCGGTGACATCCAGATCGGGATCGTCGACCGCCTTCTTCATCGATGGATAGTCGTCGAACACCAGCGCGGGGCCGGTGTGCTTGAGGAAACGCGGCGCGCAGGCGCTCGGCTTGATGACGCAGCCATCGGGCGCGAGGTTGCCCTTGAGCACGGCGAGCGCACCTTCCTTGTAGATGGGATTTTCGACCGAGCGGATCACGTCGGCATTGTGCACCTCGGCGCCTTCGATGTTCTCACCGAGGGTCTTGCCTGTCACGGTGATGCAATCGAGATGCAGATGCTGCTTGATCTCGCCCATCAGCGCCGGCAGGCCGCCGGCATAGAAGAAGTCTTCCATGAGGTATGCATCGCCGCTCGGGCGGACGTTGGCGATCACGGGCACCTTGCGGCTGGCGATCTCGAAATCGTCGAGGCCGATATCCTGGCCGGCGCGGCGGGCCTGCGCGATCAGATGAATGATCGCATTGGTCGAGCAGCCCATGGCCATCGCGACCGCGATGGCGTTCTCGAACGCCTTCCGGGTCTGGATCGCCTTCGGCGTCAAATCTTCCCACACCATCTCGACGATGCGGCGGCCGCATTCACTGGCCATGCGGATGTGGTTGGCGTCGGCGGCGGGAATCGAGGAGGCGCCCGGCAGCGTCATGCCGATCGCCTCGGCGATCGCGGTCATGGTCGAGGCCGTGCCCATGGTCATGCAGGTGCCGTAGCTGCGGGCAATGCCGGCTTCGATGTCGAGCCAGTCCTTGTCGGAGATTTTCCCGGCGCGCCGCTCGTCCCAATATTTCCAGCCGTCAGAGCCGGAGCCGAGCGTCTTGCCCTTCCAGTTGCCGCGCAGCATGGGACCTGCCGGCAGATAGATCGCCGGGATGTTCATCGAGGTCGCGCCCAGCAGCAGCGCCGGCGTGGTCTTGTCGCAGCCGCCCATCAGCACCACGCCGTCGACGGGATGGCTGCGCAGCAGCTCCTCGGCATCCATGGCGAGCAGGTTGCGGTAGAGCATCGTGGTCGGCTTCAACAGCGATTCCGACAGCGACAGCGCCGGCAGCTCGATCGGCAGGCCACCGGCCATGAGGATGCCGCGCTTGACGTCGTCGACACGCGACTTGAAGTGCATGTGGCAGGGCTGCGCGTCCGACCAGGTGTTGAGGATCGCGATACAGGGTCGGTCCTTCCACTCTTCCGGCGCGTAGCCCATCTGCATGGTGCGGGAGCGGTGGCCGAACGAGCGGAGGTCGTCGGGCGCGAACCAGCGCGCGCTGCGGAGCTGGTCGGGTGTTTTCTTCTTGATCATGATTGGGTGCCCCATTTCTGGACGGTATTCCGCTCGATGGCGCGGAAGATCAGGTTTTCGACAAAAAGCCCGATGATAATCACCGTCAAGAGGCCCGCGAACACTGCGGGTATGTCGAGGAGGTTGCGGTTCTCGAAGATGAACCAGCCGAGCCCGCCCTGCCCCGATGACACGCCAAACACCAGCTCGGCCGCGATCAGGGTGCGCCAGGCAAACGCCCAGCCGATCTTCAGGCCGGTGAGGATGGAGCCGAAGGCCGCCGGGATCAGGATCTTCGCCACATAGGGCAGCCCGCGCAGGCCGTAATTGCGGCCGACCATGCGCAGCGTGTTGGACACGCTCTTGAAGCCGGAATGGGTGTTGAGCGCGACCGGCCACAGCACCGAATGGATCAGCACGAAGACGAGGCTGCCATTGCCGAGCCCGAACCAGATCAGGGCCAGCGGCAACAGCGCGATCGCCGGCAGCGGGTTGAACATCGCCGTCACCGTCTCCAGGAAGTCGGTGCCGATCCGGGTGGAGATGGCGAGCACGGTGAAGATGGCGGCGAGCACGATGCCGGCCGAATAGCCCATGAACAGCACCTTCAGCGAGGCCCAGGCGCGCAGCGGAATGGTGCCGTCCTTGACGCGGTCCCACAGCGTCGCGATCGTATCGTGCAGCGTCGGAAACAGCAGGGGGTTGTCGAGGGTGAGGCCGTAGGCTTCCCAGACCGCCGCCAGGAACAGGATGATGACCGTCTTGCGGACAAATCCGTCGTTCCACAAGAGTTCGGGCACGCTGAGCTTGCGCTCGACCTCGGCTGCGCCTCCGGTGGCTGCAACTGGCGCGTCACGCAGCAATATTCTGGCTTCGCCCATGGCCGGCTCCTTCAATGCGCGGTGGCTTCGCCGGCGAACAGGAGATCATGGATCTCCTTCTCCAGCCGGCCGGCGCTGCCGTCCTCGTTCGAGACCTTGTCGACATCGACCACCTCGGCCTTGACGCGGCCGGGATGCGGCGACAGCAGCAGGATGCGGTTGCCGATGCGGATCGCTTCCGCGATCGAATGGGTCACGAACAGCACGGTGAACTTGGTCTCGCTCCAGAGCTGGAGCAGCTCGTCCTGGCAGGTCCGCCGCGTCAGCGCGTCCAGCGCCGCGAACGGCTCGTCCATCAGCAGAATGTCAGGCTCCATCGCCATGCCGCGCGCGATCGCGACGCGCTGCTTCATGCCGCCGGAGAGCGTGTGCGGATAGGCATCGACGACGCGGGTGAGGCCGACCTTCTCGATATAGGACCGCGCCCGCGCCTCGGCGTCCTTGCGCGACAGCTTTCGCGCGGTCAGCAGCGGGAACATCACGTTGGCGAGCACGCTCTTCCAGGGCAGCAGCTGATCGAACTCCTGGAAGATCATCATGCGGTCGGCGCCGGGATCGCGGATCTCGCGATTGTTGATCGTCATGCGGCCTTCGCTCGGGCTCATATAGCCGCCGACGGCCTTGAGCAAAGTCGACTTGCCGCAACCGGATGGCCCGAGCAGCACGAAGCGGTCGGACCTGTCGACGGTGAAGGAGACCCGTTCGGTGGCGGTGACGACGGCGCTGGAGGTCTTGTAGCGCAGCGTCACGCCGCTGACGTCGAGCAGCGCCATCAGTTGCCCTTCAGGTCATGCGCGACGGGGAGGTAATAGTCCGTCCAGGCCTTGGGCTGGCTCTTCAGCGTGCCGGTCTTGAAAAGATGCGCGGCGAACTTCATCGTGCCCTGCGGCTCCAGATTCCACTCCATCATGCCGGGCTCTTTCAGCAGGTCGAGCAGCTCCTCCACCGAGGTCTTGTCGCCGGTGATCTCCTTGTAGATCTCGACCGCCTGTTTGGTGTCGCTGCGGATCAGATCCTGCGCTTCCTTGGTCGCGTCGCGCACGGCCTGGATGATCTTTGGATTGGCGTCGGCGAATTTGGTCGTGGTGAAGAACTGCGCCTGGCTGAGCGGGCCGCCCATCACGTCGGGCGAGCTCAGCACGACATGGGCGCCCGGCACGTTCTTCAGCTCCAGGAAGGTGAAGGGCGGGATCGAGAAATGGGTGTGCACCTCGTGCTTGGAATTGGCGAGCGCCGCATAGGCGTCGGGATGGCCGAGCTGCACGGTGTTGGTGTCCAGCTTCGACCATTGATCGGCCCCGAAGGCTTCCGCAGCTGCGATCTGCAACACGATCGCCTGCGTGGAAACCTTGACGGTCGGCACCGCGATCTTGTCGTTCGGGCCGAAATCCCTGATCGACTTGATGTTGGCGTCGCGGCTGATCAACGTCATCGGCTGCGCCGAAGTCGCGACGATGCCCTTCACGCCGCCGCGGGTGCGGTCCCACAGCAAGAGAAGATTGCCGGTGCCGGTGTTGAGAATGTCGACGCCGCCCGCCAGCAGCGCATCGGTCTGCGCGCCGCCGCCGGAGAAGGTGATCCATTTGGTGGTGACGCCCGCCAGGCCGAGAGCAGCTGCGTGCTTCTCGATCAGCTTCTGCTTTTCCATGATGTGGCTCGGCATGTAGAAAATGCCGGGCTGGCGCGACAGCGAGATCTCGGATTTTTGCTGAGCCTGCGCCGTGGACGCCGAGAGCGCGGTTGCGGCGACGAGGGCGGCCGCGAGTTGGCTGCGAAGATGCTTGATCATTGTTGTGTGTTTCCTCCGGGTGCGCGTCGCGCTGCGTTGACCCTGCTGATGCACTAATATATTAGTGCATCAAAGGCAAGCGGGACCCGACATGGAAGCAGCCCACTCCGCGGCACGACCCGCCACAAGGCTCGATCGCGCCCGCCAGGCGGCGCCCCAGGTGTTCGAGCGGCTGCGCAATGCGATCGTCGCGCTGGAATTGCCGCCGGGCGCGCCGTTGTCACGCGCCGAGCTCGCCAGCCAGTTCGGAATCAGCTCGACCCCGGTGCGCGATGCCCTGATGCGGCTCGAGGAAGAGGGCCTCGTCGACGTGTTTCCGCAGCACGCGACCGTGGTCAGCCGGATCGACATCAGCCGCGCCCAGCAGGCGCATTTCCTGCGCCAGGCGTTGGAGCTGGAGATCGTCCGGCTGCTCGCGGAACAGCATGATCAAGCCCTGATCATCCGCCTCGACCACGCGATCGCACTGCAGCAGCAGTTTGCGAAAGCCGGCGAGTTCGAGGCCTTCATGGCCGCCGACAACGACTTCCACGCCCAGCTCTACGTCGCTGCCGGCAAACAGGATTTGTGGGCGCTGGTGCGCAGCCGCAGCGGGCATATCGACCGGCTGCGCCGGTTGCATTTGCCCTCGCCCGGCAAGGCCCAGAACATCGTCCGCCATCACAGGCTGATCATACGCGCGATCGAGGCGGCCGACGCCGACGCTGCGCAGCAGCATCTGCGCAAGCATCTGTCGGGCACGCTCAGCGAGCTCGACAGGATCCGGAGCCACCATCCGGAATACCTCACCGACTAGACATCCGGCACCCGGTCGTCGCAGAGTATGTGCACGTAATCGTGCATATGAAGCGCAGCGAAGTTCGCCTGCGGCGAGCAGCCATCGCATCGCCCGCGAAGTGCTTGCAGGCTGGATGGAATCCGCGCAACAATTTCGCATTTGATGCTTTGATTTGGGTCGCTGGAACGTCCCATCCGGCCCGGAGGGTTTCAGACGTGGCCAACATCCTGATCGTGGATGACGACCCGGCCGTGCAGATCACGATCCGGCTGCTTCTGGAGCGGGCCGGCCATCACGTCACCGTTGCCGGCGACGGCCGCAAGGGACTGGCGCTGTTCGAGGCCAGCCAGTTCGACCTGCTTTTTCTCGACATCTTCATGCCTGGCATGGACGGGCTGGAGACGATGCGCCACATCCGGGCGCAGCAGCCGGCCATTCCGATCATCGTCATCTCCGGCCGTTCGATCACGCCGGAGGCCTATGCCGAGCCGGATTTCCTGAAGATGGCGACCAAGCTCGGCGCGGTGGCGAGTCTGCAAAAGCCGTTCCGGCCGGACGCACTGCTCGCCGCGGTCGACGGCTGCCTGAAATCCGCGCCATCGCCTTCGGCACCGCAGCCCGATGCCGGCTCCCGCAGCCGATGACGGGGCCATCCATGAGGTGCGATCACGGAATGGTCGGGAGCATTCTCGACGCGGCGCGAAGGCCAACATGACCCTCGCAACCCGGCTGGCCATCGCAATGATCCTGCTGGTCGCGGTGACCGTGGCCGCGGTCGGCTGGCTGGGCTATCGCAACATCACGCAAGCCGTCATTCCGCGCGTCCTGGAGCGGGTCGAAGCCCAGTCGCGCCTGCTGGCGACCAATCTTGAATCCTACGTTGGCGGCGTTCGCGGCGATCTGATCGGCTATCGCTCCGCCGCGGCAATCAACGGCCTGATCCGCGCGCATATCGGTGGAGGAACCGACGCGCTCGACGGCGTATCGGAGCAGGTCTGGCGCGAACGCATCGCCACGCGGCTCGCCGCCGAGATCGAGGCCAAGCCCAGCTACGGGCAGTTTCGCATCATCGGCCTTGACGACGACCAGCGCGAACTGGTCCGCGTCGATCGCTCCGGCCCGAACGGGGGAGCGCGGATCGTCCCCAACAGCGAACTGCAGCGCAAGGGCGAGCGAGCCTATTTTCAAGAGACGATCCGACTGGCCCCGGGCGAGATTTATGTGTCGCCGATCGATCTTGCGACCCGCCAGGGCGGGACCACGGAGCTGCACGTTCCCACTTTGCGGGTGGCGACGCCGCTGTTCACGCCGGACGGCAAACCGTTCGGGATCATCATCGCCAATATTGACATGCGTCCGGCACTCGACCGCATCCGCTCCTCGACGAATTCAGGAGGAGAGATTTACGTCGTGAATTCGCACGGCGACTATCTGGTCCATCCCGATCGCGCGCGGGAATTCAGCTCGTTGCACGGTCAGCCCGCCAACTGGCGCAGCGATTTTCCGTTCTTTTCCGACATGGCCGGCACGTCGGCCCTGTCCACGCACCTCATGACCAATCGGTCGGGCCGACCCAGCGGTGCGGCGATCGCACCGGCACTGCTGGCGGGCAAGGAATGGGTCGCAATCGTCGTGATCGTTCCCCCGTCCGTCTTCGGCCGCGTGCCGGCCGCCATTCAGAAGACGTCCCTGCTCGTCGGCGTGCTTGCCGTCCTCGCCGCCGCCGCACTCGCGGTGCTGCTGGCGCGCTCCCTGACGCGCCCGATCGGACGCCTGACCGCAGCGGTGGAGGCGATCGGCCGCGGACAGCCAGCCGACATTCCCGTCGATGCAAGCGGCGAGACCGGCGTGCTGGCGCGGGCTTTTGCCCAGATGGTCGAGGAGACGCGGGCGAAAACGGCCGCCCTCGAGCGCGAGGTCCGGGAGCATCGCCGCACCGAGGCCGCACGAAGCCACCATGCGGAGCGCGAGCGCTTGTTCAGCTCCGCCGTCGAATCATCCGACGACGCAATCGTGATGCAGTCGCTCGATGCCGTCATTACGGGCTGGAATCCCGCAGCCGAGCGTCTCTATGGCTATCCGGCGAGCGAGGCGATCGGAAAATCAACCTCGATCATCGTCCCGCCCGACCGCCGCGAGCACGGCAAGGACTATCTGGCGCGGATCGCCCGGGGCGAGCCGATCGAGCGGTTCGAGACGGTGCGCCTGCGCAGGGACGGCACGCCGGTCGAAATCTCGCTCAGCCTCTCGCCGATCAGGGGCCCTTCGGGCGAGATCATCGGCGTCTCCGGGAGCGCCCGCAGCCTCACCGAGGCGCGGCGCGCCGAGCGGACGCTGCAGCAGCAGCTCGAGGAGCGGCGGCAACTTTTCGACACCTCGCAGGATCTGATCATGATCATGGATTCGCGGGGGCATATCGTGCAGGTCAGCCCGAGCTGCGAGACCATTCTCGGCTACCGGCCCGACGAGATGATCGGCCGCAGCGGCGTCGATTTCATCCATCCCGCCCATCTCGATCTATCCCGCGAAGAAATGCGCGCGCTCAGGCGCGGCGGCCACCCGAAGCTCGCCGACACCCGCTGCTTCCACAAGGACGGGCGCGAGGTCTGGCTGTCCTGGCTCGGCAGCTGGTCCGATCAGGCCAAGCGATTCTTCTTCGTCGGACGCGACATGACCGAGGCGCGGCTCGCGGACGAATCCTTGCGCGAGAGCGAGCAGCTCGCGCGCAACATCGTCGAGACCGCGCTCGACGCCTTCGTCCAGACCGACGAACGCAGCACCATCCTGAACTGGAGCTCGCGGGCCGAAGAGCTGTTCGGCTGGCGGCGCGACGAGGTGCTGGGCAGGAACGCGGTCGACCTGATCGTCGCCGAAAGCGAGCGCGAGCGGGTCAAGGTCGGCCTCGCGCGCTTCCTCGAATCCGCGGACGGCCAGACGCTCAACCGTCGCCGCGAGCTCATGGTCCGCCGCCGCGACGGCAAGGACTTCAAGGCCGAGCTGAGCGTCACGGCGCTTAGACGCCGCGAAGGCGTTCTGTTCAACGTGTTCTATCGCGACCTCACCGACAAGATCGCGTCCGAGGAGCGCATCCGTCACGCCGAGAAGATGGAGGCGGTCGGTCAGCTCACCGGCGGCGTGGCGCATGATTTCAACAACATCCTTACGGTCATCACCGGGACGATCGAGATCCTGGCCGACGCTGTGGCGAAGGAGCCGGAGCTTGCGGCGATCACGAAGATGATCGACGAGGCGGCCGGGCGCGGCGCCGAGCTGACCCAGCACCTGCTCGCCTTCGCGCGCAAGCAGCCGCTCCAGCCGCGCGAGATCGACATCAACGCGCTGATCATCGACACCGCAAAGCTGCTGCGGCCGACGCTGGGCGAGCAGATCCAGGTCGAATCGGTGTTCGAGGACGAGAGCTGCGTCGCGATCGTCGATCCCAACCAGCTCACCACCGCGATCCTCAACCTCGCGCTCAATGCCCGCGACGCCATGCCCGGCGGCGGCAAGCTGATCGTGGAGACGGGCGCGGCCTATCTCGACGAGGTCTATGCCAGCGTCAACGACGTCCGGCCCGGCCATTACGTGCTGATCGCCGTGAGCGACACCGGGACCGGCATTCCGGCGGGCATGCTGGCCAGGGTGTTCGACCCCTTCTTCACATCGAAGGGGCCAGGCAAGGGCACCGGCCTCGGGCTCTCGATGGTCTACGGCTTCATCAAGCAGTCCGCAGGACACATCAAGATCTACAGCGAGGAAGGCCACGGCACCACGATCAAGATGTACCTGCCGCCCGGCAAGACCGCGACGGCGGTCGGCGAGGGCGTGACACCGGCGGCGATCGAGGGCGGTCACGAGACGATCCTGGTGGTCGAGGACGATCGCCTGGTGCGCGACTACGTGCTGGCGCAACTGTATTCGCTCGGCTACGTCACCTTGCAGGCTGCGAATGCGGCGGAAGCGCTCGCGATCGTCGCCGCCGGAAAGCCGTTCGACCTGCTGTTCACCGACGTCATCATGCCCGGCAAGATGAACGGCAGGCAGCTCGCCGACGAGCTGATGAAGACCCGCCCCGATCTCAGGGTGGTCTATACGTCGGGCTATACCGAGAATGCGATCATCCATCACGGCCGGCTGGATTCGGGCGTGCTGCTGCTGGCCAAGCCCTATCGCAAATCGGATCTGGCGCGGATCATCCGCAAGGCGCTGAGCGCCTGAATCGGGCGAGGCTCGCAATCTCGTGTCCCGGACGCACCGCAGCGTGCGACGCTGCTGTGCAGAGCCGGGACCCAGAACCAACGTCTAGCTGGAAGCAATGATGGCCCCCGGCTCTGCAGCGCACCACTGCGTGATGCGCTGCGTCCGGGGCACGAGAGAAGAGCGCGCCGCTTACGACGCGCGTTGCGCCGCGGTCATCACGATGCGGATCAGGTCGGCGGCGTTGCGGGCACCGAGCTTCTTCATGATGTTGGCGCGGTGGTCCTCGATGGTACGCGGGCTGATGCCGAGGGTACGGCCGGCTTCCTTGTTGGAGGCACCGGCGGCGAACTGCTCCAGCACCTCGCGCTCACGCCGCGTCAACGGCTCGCGTCCGGGGAAATGCAGCGAGCCGAATTTCGGCGCGGCGTTCTCCGCCTGCCTGCGTGCATAGGCGCCGATGGCCTCGTCGAGCCGGCCGACGATCTCGCTGCCGCGGAACGGCTTCTCGATGAAGTCGAGCGCGCCGCTTTTGATGGCGCCCACCGCCATCGAGATGTCGCCCTGCCCGGAGATCATGAAGATCGGGGCCGGATAGTCCTCGCCGTGCAACTCCTTCAGAATGTCGAGACCCGACTTACCGGGAATGTGCACATCGAGCAGGATCGCAGCGGGTGTACGGTTTCGCGCGACTGAGAGCAGCGCTGCGCCGTCCGCGAAGCAGATCACTTCATAGCCCGCCGCCTTCAACACCATCGACAAGGTGTCGCGAACGGCAGGGTCGTCGTCGACTACGAAGATTTCACCGCGAGAGGTTTGTTCGGCCATGTGCCATGTCCAATTGGCATGAGAGTCCATTCGGCATTGAGGACTCGCGTCCGCGCCAACCTTTATGGCGTTCGGCGCGGATTCGGCCCACCCGTATTTGTACGGGACATGGACTTAACGCACAAGTAGCGGCATGGCGCCTAATTGCGGGAGACGGAGAATATCCATGCTAAATTTTGCCGGTGCGCCACCTCTCGTCACGACGCGCGAGGCCGACAGCCGCCAGTTGATTGCGGCCGACCTGCGCTGCCTGATCGCACAGGTCGAGAGCAGTATGCGCCTGATCGACGCAGCCATGATCAACGCGAGCCTGGAGCCGGACGGCAGCGGCGATCCGGCCGGTTCCGCCGATATCGTCGTGCTCGACGACGTCACGCCGCGTTATGCGACGGCGAGCGCCGCCCTCAATGCCTGTCGGGCGGGCCTTGGCCACGCCCTGCAATGTTTGTCGGAATCCGGCAACCCGGCCTAGGACTCCGCGGCCGATCGCATGGCAGCTCCGCGCCTCAGGCGCGGTGCCGTTCCACGATCGCGTCGGTGGCGACACCTCCCCAGGTGTGGATCGCCGGCAGGCCCATCGCGATCTTGCCGAGATTGGCGAGGCTGATGCGCAGGGCCGCCAGGTCGAGCGGCTTCGGCAGGCTCTGAAGCTCGATCCCGACCGAGCGGGCGAAGCTGCGGGCGGCGCTGCGGCGCTTGCCGTCCATGCCGCTGATGACGATCACGGCGCCGGCGAATTTCGCCTCCGCCATCTCGCGCAACACGTCGATGCCGTCGCCATCCTCCAGCACGAGGTCGAGCGTCACGCAGTCGAAGCGGGCGGCGCGAAGCTTTTCGATCGCCTCCGCCACCGACGGCGCCACACTGACCTCGTGGCCGGCCTGCTTGGCGGCGACGGTGATCAGGCTGCGCTGCGTGGCGTCGTCATCGACCACCAGGAGCTGAAGCGCGCGCCGCTCGGTGCCATCGGGCAGGTTTGACGTGACGGGAGAGAGGGAACTTCTGGGCATTACCGTATCCTGAGATTGAGACCCGTCATGGATACACGGTTCACGCTTAGGCGACGTAAAGTCGGTACGGCGAATTCATCCGGAAGTTTCAGCAAATATGAACCAACGCGGCAGAAAGCGGCGACGGGCTATGCCGGGATCACGCAGCCTCGTCGCGGCCGCCGGCCGCGCCGCGCTTCTTCCGGTTCTTGCCGCGCAGGAACTGGATGTCCATCTCCGCGCCGTTGACGCGGACCAGCTCGCAGCGGCGATAGGCAAGGCCCGTGGACGACAGCAGCAGGAAGAACTCCTTCAGGTTCAGTCCCTGGATCGAGCCTTCGACCGTGAGGATGGCGTCGGTATCGGAAATGGCGTTGAGCTTGCAGTCGCGGCGCCAGGTGCCGTCGATGGCCATGATGCAGACATCATAGCCGCGACTGAACGTGACGCGCTCCCCGCCTTTTCCATCCTCGGCCATCGTCAGCGTCCCGCCATCACCGCCACGCGCGGCGCGACACCGGCCAGGGCCGGCTTGGCTGCGGCCGCGCGCGGATCGTTCGGCTTGTAGAGGCCGCGGCGCTCCGGAATCGGACGGAACGTGTCGGTCAGCCCGACCACGGTTTCGGCTGCGCCCAGCACCAGGAAGCCGTCGGGCTCGATCTGGCGCGCCAGGCGGTTGAAGATGTTGATCTTGGTGTCCTGGTCGAAATAGATCAGCACGTTGCGGCAGAAGATGACGTCGAACGTGCCGAGCTGGGCGAAATCGTGCAGCAGATTGAGCTGGCGATGCTGGATCATCGCCCGCAATTCGGGATTGATCTGCCAGGTCTCGCCGGTCTGCTTGAAATATTTCATCAGCATCTGGATCGGCAGGCCGCGCTGGACTTCGAACTGGCTGTAGATGCCGGACTTGGCCTTCTCCAGCACCTCCTGCGACAGGTCGGTCGCGATGATCTCGACGCGCCAGCCGGTCAGGGCCGCGCCCATCTCCTTCAGGCACATCGCCAGCGAATAGGGCTCCTGCCCGGTCGAGCCGGCAGCGCACCAGATCCGCACGCTGCGGCGGCCCGCACGCGCCTTGATCACTTCGGGCATGATGTGGTCGCGGAAATGATCGAACGGGACCTTGTCGCGGAAGAAGAAGGTCTCGTTGGTGGTCATGGCTTCGACCACGTTGGTGATCATCTCGCGCGAGCCGCTCTGAAGCTTCTGCACGAGATCATTGATGCCGGCGAGCCCGGCCTTGCGGGCCAGCGGCAGCAAGCGGCTTTCGATCAGATATTGCTTGTCTGCGGACAGGTCGAGCCCTGAATTGTCCTTCAGGAACTTGCGCAGATACTCATACTCGGTCGGGGTCACGGATGGCCTCTTCGAAGCTGTACTGGAACACTCTGGCCAAAGCACTTCGGCCAGACACACTCAGACCATGGCTTGTCCGACCGGGAGCAAACCAACCTCAGCGAATTTGTCGGCGATGATGTCTTTGTCGAAGGGCTTCATGATGTACTCGTTGGCGCCGCCGCTGAGCGCCTGAGCGATGTGAGCCACGTTGTTCTCGGTGGTGCAGAACACCACTTTCGGCTGGTCGCCGCCGGGCAGGCGGCGCATGTGGCCCATGAACTCGAAGCCGTCCATCACGGGCATGTTCCAGTCGAGCAGCACCGCATCGGGCAGCTGCCGCTGGCAGATCTCGAGCGCCTTGGAACCGTCCTCGGCCTCGGTGACTTCGAATTCCAGGCCTTCCAGGATCCGGCGCGCGATCTTGCGCACGACGCTGGAATCATCGACCACCAAACAGGTCTTCATTTCGGTTCTCCGGCTTCGATGTTTCGTTGGCTTACGCAGCCATCTGCACTTCGGTCTTCAGTTCGAGCACGCGATCGACG
>NZ_AKIY01000205.1 GCF_000282615.1 Bradyrhizobium sp. YR681
CCCCGCCGCTCGACGGCGGGCGCGTCGCGGTCGGGCTGCTGCCACGCCCCCTCGCGCTGCCGCTGGCCCGGCTCGAGCCGTTCGGGATGCTGATCCTGATCGCCCTGCTGATCCTGCTGCCGCTCGCCGGCTCGCAGTTCGGTCTAAATCTTGATGTTATTTCAGCAATACTGCCAACGTTGACCGGTTATGTGATTCAGGCTGTTCTCTTCCTGACCGGCAATGCGTAGTTGAACAGCGACACCCGAACACAAGCCGAAGGGCCAGAGGCCGACTTGGTCAAAGCTGCCGATATGCTGATCGCGCGACGCGCGGACACCCGCGCCCGCGCCGATTTTGCCACCTGGAAAATGATGGCCAAGCTCAACGGGGCATCCGCGCTGCCCCCGGAGGCCCAGGAGTTCCTCACGAGCTACAAGAACCTGCTGGCGCAGATGAGCGAGGGCGAGGCCACGGAGGCCACCATCGGGGCAATCTACAAGGCCTACTATGCCGAGATGGGCGGCGCAGGCGCCGCGCCCGACGTCCGCACCCGCCCGCCCGAACCCGCGGCGGACAATGTTACCGCCTTCCGCCGTCCGGAACCGAAGCCGAAGAAGGCCAACTTCTTCGGGGCAAGTGCGACCGGCGGAACCCAGAAGCGCCCCCTGCCGGTGGCGCTGATCTTCGCCTGCCTGGTCGTCGTCTATGTCGGGATCCGGCTCTACTGGCGCTGAGCCGTCTTCTTCCTTTTCTTCTTGGCGTCCTCGGCTTTCGGCGGCGTGAAGATGATGTCGATGGTGCGCTCGAACCGGTCTTCCGTCAGCTCGGCAGCCGGCGGCGGGAAAGGATCGGACTTCCTGATCATCGAGACGGCGGCCGCGTCGTAAGCCTTGTCACCGGAGGAATCCAGGACATCGACCGACAGCACATTGCCCTTGCGGTTGAGGGCGAAGGTCACCTTGACCTTCTGATTGCTCGGCGTCTTGCCGTCGGGATTGACCTTGTTCTGCTCGATGCGCGCGGTGATCTGACGATTCCAGTCTTCTGTCAGCTTCCTGGTATCCTTGCCAATGCCGAGCACCGGCGCCGCGGCCTTCTCGCCTTCGGGCGCGTCCTCATCGAGTGACTGCCGCGCCGTGGCAACCGATTTCGGCGATGCTTCCGCGGCCGGAGTCTCGATCGCGGCGATCTTCGGATCCTCCTCCTGCGGCTTCTTCGAATTGTTCTCGGTGACCACGCGATCCGGATCCTCGACCTGCTGCGATTGATCCTTGGGAAGCTCCGACTCCTTGGTCTCGGCCTTCTGCTCGGGCAGCGCCTGCTGCTCCTGCATCGCTTCGCTGTCGGGACCCGGCGGCAGGTCGGTGTCGGGCGCATCGGGCGAGACGGCCGAGACGGCGTATTCCGCACCGGCGGCGCCCAGACCATCCCCGGAATCGTCCTCGCGCAAATGAGCCAGCGCCAGCGCCGCCCCGCCGAGATGGAGCGCCAGCGCCACCAGCGCCGCCGCCATCCAAAGCTTCCGGGATGGCCTGGTTTCGGTCTCGACCTCGGACATGGCGGGCCCTTAAGGCTTCGCGGCGCCGGCCGCCGGCGTTGCGGGGGCTTCCAATGCGACGAGCTTCACGCGCGTATAGCCGCCCTGGCGCAACAGCTCCATGACGCCCATCAGCTCGCCATAGGGCACCGAGCGATCGCCGCGCAGGAAAACGTATTTGTCCTTGCTCATCTCCGACAATCCGTCGAGCGTCGCAGCGAGGTCGGCACGCGTCACCGGATTTTCGCCGATTGCCAGCGTCAGATCGGACTTGATCGAGACATAGGTCGGCTTGTCCGGCTTCTTCTGCGGCGTCGCGCTCGAGGTCGGCAGATCGACCGGCAAGTCGACCGTGGAGAGCGGCGCTGCGACCATGAAGATGATCAGCAGCACCAGAATGACGTCGATGAACGGCGTGACGTTGATGTCATGCGTTTCCGAGAAATCGTCGTCGTCATCATTGTCAGCGAGCGAAACTGCCATGCTTCACTCCGCTGCGCGCGAATGCACGCTGCCGTGGCTGCGGTCGAGATCGCGCGAGAGCAGCCGTGCCGCCGCGCCCGAGGCGCGGCTGACGAGCTCGAGATAGCTCTTCGTCACGCGCGAGAAGTGATTGTAGATGATGACCGCGGGGATCGCGGCGACGAGGCCGATCGCGGTGGCGAGCAGCGCTTCTGCGATGCCGGGCGCGACCACCGCGAGGTTCGTGGTCTGCGACTTCGAGATGCCGATGAAGCTGTTCATGATGCCCCAGACCGTGCCGAACAGGCCGACGAAGGGTGACGTGGAGCCGATGGTCGCGAGCACGCCCATGCCGATGCGGATGCGACGGGCCTCCGCGCGCACGATCTCGGCAAAGCTCGAGGCCGCCCGCTCCTTGATGCCGGCATCGCTGGACAGGCCGGCCGACATCCGCGCCTCGCGCAGCGCCGCCGCAAGGAACGACGGCAGGATGCCCTCCCTGGCGCCGAGCGCCATCTGGGCTTCGGCGAGCGAGCGCGCCTCCGCGATCTTCTTCAGCGCCGAACGAAGCCTGGTCGAGGCGACGGACAGCTCGATCGACTTGGCGATAAGGACGGTCCAGGTCATCAGCGAGGCCAAAGCGAGCCCGATCATCACCGCCTTCACGATGACGTCCGCCGACATGAACATCACCCAGGGGGACAATTCCTTCATGCCCGGCACGCCAATGGACACCGCTTCGGACTTCGCCGCGGCGGCCGGGGTGGCCGCAGGTGCTCCTGGCGCGGCGACAGCTGGAGCCGGGCTGGCGGCGGGCGCCGGAGCCGCCGGGGGTTGTGTCTGGGCAGAAACAGGGGATGCGAGCCAGGCGGCCGCCAGCATCAGGGCGGCGGCAAGGCTTGCTTGGAAGGACATGATCTTCATACTTCGGCCCAGTAGCGAATGAGGTTGTGATAGATACCCGTCAATTTGACCGTTTCGGGATCGTCACGCCCGAGCCGTTCCACCAGCGCCTGTATCGCGGTGTCGAGGTCAAAGATCATGGTACGGGCTTGATCGTCCCGTATCATGCTCTGGAGCCAGAAGAAAGACGCAACCCGCGTTCCCCGGCTCACCGGGGTCACGAGATGCAGGCTCGTCGAGGGATAGAGCACGCAGTCGCCGGCTGGCAACTTGACTTCGTGCGAACCGTAGGTGTCCTCGATCACAAGTTCGCCACCGTCATATTCTTCCGGCTCGGCGAGGAACAGCGTGACCGACAGGTCTGTGCGGATGCGAAGACCGGTCAGGCGGTCGCCGCGGATCGCATTGTCGACATGCAGGCCGAAATGGTGGCCGCTGTCCGCGGCATAGCGGTTGAACAGCGGCGGGAAGATCTGGAGCGGAATTGCCGCCGCGATGAAGCGCGGGTTCGACGTCAGCGCCGAGATGATGCGGTTGCCGAGCTTGCGCGCGACCTCGCTGTCCGGCGGCAATTGCTCGTTGCGCTTGACCATCGCCGACTGCGAGCCGGCGGTGGAGCGCCCGTCCTCCCATTCGCTGGCGTCCATGATGCGGCGGAAATCCGCCACATCATCCTTGCTGAGAACGCCAGGCAGGCACGTCAACATGATCAGAACTTCGCCGTCGTCACGATGTAGAACGCCCGGCCCGGCGCGACCGCCACGAACGGCGTCGCACTGCGATAGAGCGTGTCGTAATAGAGCTTGTTGGTGAGGTTCTGCGCGTAGAACTTCATGGTCCAGTTCTTGTCGATCTTCTTCTCGACGAACGCATCGAAGCGCCAATAGCTCGGGATCAGCGTGCCGGTGTTGGCGCCGAAGGTGCCGCCATAGACCTTGGAGCGGAACACCGCTTGGCCGCCGACCTCCCAGTCGCCGTCGAACTTGTATTTGGTCAGGAGGCTGAACGACTGGTGGGCGACGTTGGCGAGCTGCAGGCCGACATTGCTCGGGATGTTGCTCTTGGTCACCTTCGACTCCATCAGCACGATGCCGCCGAACACGCTCCAGCGGTCGGTGAGCTTGCCGCTGGCCTCGATGTCGATGCCCTGGATCCGGTACGCCGCACCCGACGTAAGCTGACCCGCGGCGTTGGTCTCACGCGCGTTGTCCTTGGTGGTCTGGAACAGCGCGCCGCTCACCAGCAGGTGACGGTCCATCAGCTCCCATTTGGTGCCGATCTCGCCCGCCTTGTTCTTCTCCGGCCCGAGGATCGTGGTGCCGGTCGGCGGAGACGAGCCATAATCCGTACCGGTTGCGTCGAGCTCGGAACCGAACGGGTTGGTCGAGGTCGCATAGGCCGCATAGAGGCTGCCGATCGGAACGGGCTTGTAGACGATGCCGGCGTTGTAGTTGACGAAGTCCGAATTGACGCTGCTCGAAGCCGCGGCGATCGACGATCTCAGCGCGTAGTTGTCCCAGCGCACGCCACCATTCACGATGATGGTGTCTTCCCAGTTCGCGGTATCCATCGCGTAGACGGCACCGCTGTCGACGTTGTAATGGGTCGGATCGCCTGTGAGGACCGGATTGAACGGGCCGGAGCTGTAGGTATAGCCCGGCGAATACATGTTCTGAAGCGTCAGAGCACCGTTGCTGCTGAATCCGGATCCAAACGCTTCCGACGCAAGCCCGTTGTAGCGGCCGATTCCGATACGCTCGTTCGAGACCTCGAGCCCGGTCACCGCCGTGTGCTTGACCGGTCCCGTGTTGAACTTGAACGTCGCGTCTTCCTGGTTGGCGATGACGTCGACCCACTGGTTGCGGCTCTGCGCGCTCGCGGTGATGGTCCACTTGGTCGGATCGGAACTGGTCGTGATGGGCGACTGCGGCAATGTGCCGATATATTCCAGCGTCGACTGCTCCATGCGGGTGCGGCTGGTCAGGGTGATGTTGTTGGTCGGCTTGTACTCGGCCGTGAGCGTGCCGAAATCCTGACGCGCAGTCTGGAAGTCGCGATTGAGGATGCCGTACCAGGTCCCGCGCGGAATGCCCGCTTCGGTGGCCGGCACGTTGCCCTGCTTGTAATAGGGCACGCCGAAATCCGGATAGCCGCTAAGATCGGTATGCACGTAATTCGTGGTGATCTTGAAGTCGTTGGTCGGGGCGTATTTGGTCGAGATGAAAGTACCCCAGCGATTGTCGGTCACGTAATTGCGGCCGGCGACATTGGCGTCCTGGAACAGGCCGCCGACGCGCACCGAGAAGGTCGGGTCGATGACCTGGTTGACGTCGATCGTGACGCGCTTGGTCATGTCGGTGCCGAACGTCGTCTCGGCGTTCTGGAAGTTGCGATCGGTCGCCTGCTTGGTGACGATGTTGATCGCACCGCCCGCGGTGCCGCGGCCGGCATAGGACGAGGCCGGCCCGCGTAAAATCTCGAGCTGCTCGGTGAAGAAGTTCTCGCGGATGGAGACCGCGGGATCGCGGATGCCGTCGATGAAGACGTCGTTGCGCGCATCGAAGCCGCGGATGAAGAAGCGGTCGCCGAACGCGTTGCCACCTTCGCCCGAACCGAGCGTCACGCCGGCGGTCGAGCGGCCGATCTCCCTCAGCGTCGTGGCGTTCTTGTCGGCCAGCACTTCCTTGCTGAGCACGGTGATGGTCTTGGGCGTGTTCAGAAGCGGCTCGGGAAACTTGCCCGAGGCCTGGACGCGATCGACCTTGTAGGGAGCGGTCGCATCCGCATAGGGATTGGCGTCGGCGGGGCCGGACGGCGTCGTGGGGGCGGACTGCTGGGCCTGCTGGCGCTGCGCGGCGCGGCGAAGCGCATTGCGGGCACGGACCTGCTCCGGCGTCGGCTTCGAGGCCGCCGGACGCGGACGCTGGACCGGAGCATCGACGGTCACCGGCGGCAGGTTCGACTGCTGCGCCTCTGCGCCCGACACGGACGCAACCGCAATCAGGCTAGCGACTGCCGAGACCTTCTTGCCGGAAATTCCCGTGGATTTGTCATCCGTCGGATTGAACGCTGCGACCGAACGCAACGACTTCGGTGCGACCACCTGCCCCATTACCAAACGCCCCATCTTCTTGTTCGCTCGTTCACTTCGACGAACGATTGGGTGTTGGTATCGGCCGCAAAATAGCGGGTCAATGCGCGCGAGCCGCGAGAACCCCGGAATACGTCCAGTTCAAAACGATTCTAAATCGTACATTGAAATCGTTCTAAACCGCAGTCTGGACTCATTCTAAAATGAGCGCGGAAACACCGTGAAATCCTGCTTCACCTGAACACCGTCAATCGCTGCTCGGTGGCTTCATCAACGAGAACAATTCATCGACGGTTTTCTGCGCCACCGCGCGCACGCGATCGGTGTCGTCCATACCGGCGATGTTGACACCACCAACGACCGCTTTGATCTCGTCGCGAAAGTCGGTGAGAAAGCGCAAGGGATCGCGCTGCTCGTTGGCGACGCGCGCGATCAATCCCGTGATCAGAATCTGACACGCGATCAGCTTGCCGTTCAGCTCGTCCATCCTGCGCTCCCGTTGTGGCGGGGCCGATATGACCGATGCTGATTTTCCTGACAACCGAAACGCGCCCGCGCGATTTAGAACCGTTCTCGCAAACCACAAATCCCGCGGCTCCCCATGGCGCGATGAGCCGACCTTTCTCTGGCCGCGCCGCGCTCCGCCCACACCGGTTACGGGTGTTGCCTAATTTTTGCACCCTGATCGTTCGGCACGGGAAAATGCAGCACTGCACACCGCCGCGCCAGATGGCTGCCTAGGCAGTGCAAAGCTTTCCAATTGTTTAGGATTCTCAGCCGATAGTGCTGTTTACACTGGAACTTGGCGTGTATTATACAAGCGCGCTGGAACCCTATGATTGCCCCGCAATTCGTAGTTTTGGGCATGCGAGCCAACGAGCCGATATGAAAAAATCACGGCCGATTCTCTGGATTCTCATGATCGCGGCCGTGGCCTCCGCGGGTTACTATGGTTGGCAGAAATACGGCTCGCCGGATGCCGGAAAAGCCCAGACCGCCCAAAAGGGCCCGCCCCGCGCGCCCGCCGTTCCCGTCAGTGTGGCACCGGTCCAGAAGGTCGACTTCCCGGTCTACCTGACCGGCCTCGGTACGGTTCAGGGCTTCAACACCGTACAAGTCCGGACCCGGGTCGACGGCCAGATCGACAAGATCGCCTTCACTGAAGGCCAGATCGTCAGGGAAGGCGAGCTCCTGGCCTCGATCGATCCCCGTCCCTATCAAGCCACGCTCGACCAGGCCAAGGCCAAGAAAGCGCAGGACGAGGCGAACGTGGCCAATGCCAATCTCGAGCTTCAGCGTGCCATGAAGCTCGGCGAATTCGCCACCGCGCAACGGGTCGATACGCAGCGCTCGACCGTCGCCCAGCTCAACGCCCAGATCGCCGCCGACGAAGCCGCGATTTCGAACGCCCAGACCCAGCTCGACTACACGCAGATCAAGGCGCCGATCACAGGCGTCGCCGGCCTGCGCCTGGTCGACATCGGCAACATCGTCACCGCTTCCACGCAGACGGGAATCGTCACGATCTCGCAGGTGGAGCCGATCGCGGTGATCTTCACCGCGCCGGAGGATCAGCTTCCCTATATCGCCGAGGGCCAAAAGGCCGGCGCGTTGAAGGTGATCGCGTTCAGCACCGACGGCAAGAAGACGCTGGCCGAGGGCAAGCTGGCCGTCATCAACAATCAGGTCGACACGACCAGCGGGACCATCCGCCTCAAGGCGGTGTTCGACAACAAGGACCACGCGCTGTGGCCGGGCCAGTCGGTTTCGACGCGGCTTCTGGTGCGGACGCTGAAGGATGCGACCGTGGTTCCGGATGACGCGGTCCAGCATTCGACCAACGGCCTCTACGCCTATACCGTCAATCAGGACAACAAGGCCGAAGTGCACAAGATCAAGGTCAGCTACGCCATCGACGGACGTTCCGTCATCGATGAAGGGCTGAGCCCGGGTCAACAGGTGATCACCGGCGGTCAATTCAAGGTGCAGCCCGGAAGCCTCGTCTCGACGGCGGTGGCAAGCTCCGATCCGGCCCAGAACAAGGTACGACAGGAATGACCGAGGGCGGGATTTCGGCACCTTTTATCCGTTATCCCATCGGCACCTCGCTGCTGATGGCCGGCATCCTCTTCGTCGGTCTCGTCGCCTATCCCCTGCTGCCGGTCGCGCCGCTGCCGCAGGTGGACTTCCCGACCATCCAGATCACCGCCAACCTGCCGGGCGGCAGCCCCGAGACGATGGCCTCGTCGGTGGCCCAGCCGCTGGAGCGCCAGTTCGCCCAGATTCCCGGCATCGCCCAGATGACCTCGACGAGTTATCTCGGCACCGCGTCGATCACCATCCAGTTCGACCTCAACCGCAGCATCGACGGCGCCGCCAACGACGTGCAGGGCGCCATCAACGCCGCCAGCGGTCAGTTGCCGAAGAACCTGCCCTCGCCGCCCACCTACCGCAAGGTCAACCCGGCCGACGCGCCGATCCTGCTGTTGTCGGCGACGTCGGAAACGATGCCGCTCACCAGCGTCAGCGACGCGGTCGACGCCCAGCTCGCCCAGCAGATCAGCCAGCTCTCCGGCGTCGCGCAGGTCTTCATCGGCGGCCAGCAAAAGCCGTCCATCCGCATTCAGATCGACCCGGCCAAGCTCGTCGCCAAGGGCCTGTCGATGGAGGATGTGCGCAGCCAGATCGCGATCACGACGGTCGACAGTCCGAAGGGCAACATCGACGGACCCAAGCGCGCTTATACGATCTACGCCAACGACCAGCTCACCCAGTCCAAGGACTGGAACGACGTCATCATCGCCTATCGCAACGGCGGTCCCTTGCGCATCCGCGACATCGGCCAGGCCGTCAGCGGCGCCGAGGACGCCAAGCAGGCGGCATGGGCCAACGGCAAGCGCGGCGTGTTCCTGGTGATCTTCAAGCAGCCAGGCGCCAACGTCATCGAGACCGTCGACCGGATCAAGGCAACCCTGCCCCGGCTGGTCGCGGCGATCCCGCCCGCAATCAAGATCGAGGTCATCAGCGACCGCACCACGACGATCCGCGCCGCGGTCGAGGACGTCCAGTTCACCCTGCTCCTGACCATCGCGCTCGTGGTCATGGTCATCTTCGTCTTCCTGCGCAGCTTCTGGGCGACGGTCATCCCCACCATCACGGTTCCGCTGGCGCTGCTCGGCGCGTGCGCCCTGATGTGGGTCTGGGGCTATTCGCTCGACAATCTGTCGCTGATGGCCCTCACGATCGCGGTCGGCTTCGTCGTCGACGACGCCATCGTGATGCTCGAGAACATCACGCGCTATATCGAGGAAGGCGAATCGCCGATGGCGGCGGCCTTCCGGGGCTCCAAGGAAATCGGCTTCACCATCATCTCGATCAGTATCTCACTGGTCGCCGTGCTGATCCCTCTGCTGCTGATGGGCGGCATCATCGGCCGCCTGTTCCGCGAATTCGCAGTCGTGCTGGCGATGACGATCTTCGTGTCCATGTTCGTGTCGCTGACGCTGACCCCGATGATGGCCTCGCGCTTCCTGCGCGCCCATGGCGAGGTGAATCACGGCCGGTTCTACCAGTGGAGCGAGCGCGGCTTCGACGCGATGCTGCGCGGCTACGAACATGTGCTCGACCTCGCGCTGGCCTGGCGCCGCACCACGCTCGTGATCTTCTTCGCCACGCTCGCCCTGTCGGTCTATTTGTTCGTCCTGATCCCGAAGGGCTTCTTCCCGCAGCAGGACGTCGGCCTGATCACCGCGACCTCGGAAGCCTCCCAGGACATCTCGTTCGCCGAGATGCAGCGCCGCCAGGTCGAGCTCGGCAAGATCGTGATGGAAGATCACGACATCGCGTCGGTGGCGATGAACATCGGCGGCAGCGGCCGTGCCGGCAACAACGGCAACATGTTCATCACGCTGAAGCCGCGCGACGAGCGCGACGCCTCCGCGCAGCAGATCATCGCCCGGCTGCGTCCCAAGCTCGAGAAGGTGTCCGGCGCCCGCCTCTACATGCAGGCGGCCCAGGACGTCCGGCTCGGCGGCCGGCCGACGCGCACGCAGTTCGAATTCACCTTGCAGGACGCCGATCTCACCGAGCTCAACGACTGGGCACCGAAGATTCTGGCCAAGATGCAGACGCTGCCGCAGCTGCGCGACGTCGCCACCGACCAGCAGACGCAGGGCACTACGGTCCAGCTCAAGATCAACCGCGACACCGCCTCGCGCTACGGCATCCAGCCGCAGGTGATCGACGACACGCTGTACGATGCGTTCGGCCAAAGGCAGGTCACGCAATATTTCACGCAGCTCAACACCTACAAGGTCATCCTCGAGATCCTGCCGGAGCTGCAGGGCAACCTCGACAGCCTGAACAAGCTCTACGTGAAATCGCCGCTGACCGGCGACCAGGTGCCGCTGTCGACCTTCGCGACCTGGAGCACCGATCCGGTCCGCCCGCTCTCGATCAGCCACCAGGGCCAGTTCCCGGCGATCACGATCAGCTTCAACCTCGCGCAAGGCGTCGCACTCGGGCAGGCCACCGAGGCCGTGCAGAAGGCGATGGCCGATCTCGGCGCACCGCCGACGCTGAACTCGAGCTTCCAGGGCACCGCGCAGGCGTTCCAGCAGTCGCTCGGCACCGTGCCGCTGCTGATCCTCGCCGCCCTCGTCGTGGTCTATCTGATCCTCGGCATCCTCTATGAGAGCTACATCCATCCGATCACGATTCTGTCGACCCTGCCCTCGGCGGGCGTCGGCGCGCTCGCGATCCTGATGGCGGCCGGCTTCGAGTTCAGCTTGATCGCGCTGATCGGCGTCATCCTGCTGATCGGCATCGTGAAGAAGAACGGCATCATGATGGTGGACTTCGCGATCGCCGCCGAGCGCGACCACCACAAGACGCCGGAGGAATCGATCCGCCAGGCCGCGCTGCTGCGCTTCCGGCCGATCATGATGACGACGATGGCGGCGCTGCTCGGCGGCGTGCCGCTGATGCTCGGCCACGGCACCGGCGCCGAGATCCGCCAGCCGCTCGGCTACGCCATGGTCGGCGGCCTGATCGTCAGCCAGGCGCTGACGCTGTTCACGACGCCCGTCGTCTATCTCTATCTCGACAAGCTCAACAACTGGTTCTCCGACTGGGGCCGTTCGGATGACGGCGAAGGCCACGAGACACCCGAGCACAGGACCGTCAAGCAAGCCGCCGAGTGAACTTGCGCCGCGGCTCCCGCGACGCTACAGCGAAGCCTTCGGTTCACGCCAACGCGGTTTCGCCATGCCCATGCAATCCAGACTTGCCGCCCTCGCCGCCGCGCTCCTGTTGTCGACAGGGGCCGCGTATGCCCAGCAGGGCGCCAAGAAGAACGCCGCTCCCCCTGCTCCGGCCGCGCAGCCCGCGCCAGCTCCGACGCAGCCGCAGGCTGACGGCGCACAGCAGGCCGGCTGGGTCGTGCGTTGCACCAGCGTCAGCCGCGATGCCCCGCTCGAATGCGCGATGGAGCAGAACGCGGTGCTGACCAAGACCGGCCAGACCGTCGTCCTGATCAACATCCGCATCGCGCCCGACACCCGCACGCCGGTGGCGCTGCTTCAGCTGCCGCTGGGCCTCAACCTGCCCGTCGGCGCAAAGCTCCAGGTCGACGAGGGCAAGACGGTCGATCTCCAGATCCAGACCTGCGAGAACCGCGGCTGTTATGCCTCGACGCCGATCGCCGCTGACCTGCTGGCCGCCTTGCGCGCGGGCAAGCAGCTGAAGGTCTCCTTCCAGAACATGGCCAAGGAGACCATCGCGATCCCGATGCCGCTCGGCGATTTCGCGGCCGCCTACGACAAGATCAAGTAAGGCTGCTCCCGCCTCCTCCTGGAGTGCACGCCTCTCACCTCGTCATTGCCGCGCCATTTGCGCATTGCCGACGGCATCGCCGTCGAGCTTCTGGTCGCTGTGCATGGTGACGGTGACGCGCAGCAGCCGGCCTTCGAATTCGAACGGCGCCTCGTAATGCGACACGGGGCTGCCGCGGTCGCGGCCGATGTCGAGGCCGGACCAGGAGATCAGCGTGTGGAAGCCGAGCTGGGTCTGCAGCGATCCCGCCTTCTCGCCATCGATCAGCAGCGTGTATTGGGTGACGCCGGTGCGCGAGCCCTTTGCCGGCGGCTCCTTGCGCAGGAGACGTTCGACATGAACCCCGAGCCGCCGCGCGCTCGACGCCACTTTCCGGTCCGAGCGCACGATCTGGTGGCTGCCACCGATGTTGAGGTCGTGCACGAGGTGGCCATCCCTGACATAGAGGCTGTAGCCTGACGTCGCATCGCCGTGCGAGATCAGCACGCCATCGGCACCCGCTTCGTCGATCTCGACATGCGCCTCGATCGTGTAGCTGCGGCTGCGCACGTCGGGTGCAACGTCGGTCGGCACGTGGCCCATGCCGGCATGGAAGACGAAATGGTGGCGCGCTCCGTGGAAGCGCGCGGCGTTCTCCGCAAAGCGCGGCCCGAAGCGGTCGTCGAGCGGCAGCACATTGTGCTTCTCGGCCTCCGCCCACCACGCTGCGATCATCCGCGCAAGACGCTCCGGCTCCCTCGCGGCGAGATCATCGGTCTCGGAGAAGTCCTGGTCGAGATGGAACAGCTCCCACCTATCGTTCTCGAACGGCGTGCCCGACGGATGGAACGCGACCGCCTTCCATCCGGCCTGCCAGAGGCCGCGATGGCCGAACATCTCGAAATATTGCGGCGAGCTCTTCGAGGGCGCGGACGCATCGGTGATCGAGCGCGCGAAACTCTCGCCTTCCAGCGGCATCTGCGGGCAGCCCGCGATCGTTGGGGGCGCCTCGATCCCGATCAGTTCCAGCAGCGTCGGCGTGAGATCGCAGGCATGCACGAACTGGTGCCGCAGCTCGCCCTTCGCCGCGATCCGCTTCGGCCAGTTGACGACAAAGGGATCGCGGATGCCGCCGCCATGGGTATTTTGTTTGTAGCGGCGCAGCGGCGTGTTCGAGGCCATCGCCCAGCCATGCGGGAAATTGCTGTGGGTGTCGGGTCCGCCGATGTCGTCGATGCGGGCGAGTTTTTCGGCGATCGGCTCCGGCTTGAAATTGAAGGGCCCCATCGCGTTGACGAAGCCGAGCGGCCCGCCCTCCTGGCTCGCGCCATTGTCCGACATCACGATGATCACGGTGTTGTCGCGGATGCCGGCGGTCTCCAGAAACGCGACGAGGCGCGCCAGATGCCGGTCGGAATGATCGAGCATGCCGGCAAAGGCGGCCTGCAGGCGCGTGAAGACGCGGCGCTCGTGGGCCGAATGCTCCTCCCAGGCCTTCACGCCGTCGTTGCGCGGCGGCATTCGCGTTGCCTCAGGCACCAGCCCCATCGCCTTCTGGCGCGACAGCCGTTGCTCGCGCTCGACGTCCCAGCCGTGCGCGAAGGCGGCGTCGTAACTCCGGATGATATCCATCGGTGCCTGGTGCGGCGCATGGCAGGCACCGAGCGCGACCCAGGTGAGCCAGGGAATGTCGGGCCGGTCGGCCTGATGGTCGCCGATGAAGCGGATCGACTGGTCGATCAGATCCTCGGTCAGATGATAGCCGTCGGCGTAAGTCCCAGGTGGATCGACATGCGTGTTGTCCGAGACGAGCTCCGGTGCATATTGATCGGTCTCGGCGTCGAGGAAGCCGTAGAACCGGTCAAAACCGCGGCCGAGCGGCCAGCCGTCGAACGGACCGGTGGCGCCGCTCTCGGTCAGCGGCGTGACGTGCCATTTGCCGACCATGTAATTGCGATAGCCGTGCATACGCAGCATCTCGGCGAGCGTCCCCGCCTCGCGCGCGATCTTGCCGCGATAGCCGGGGTAGCCTGAATCGAAATTGGCAAGGCATCCGACGCCGACGGAATGATGGTTGCGCCCGGTGAGCAGCGCAGCCCGCGTCGTCGAGCACATCGCGGTGGTGTGGAAACCGGAGTAGCGCAGGCCCTCCGCGGCGAGCCGATCGATGGTCGGCGTCCTGATCGCCGAGCCGTAGCAGCCGAAATCGGAGAAGCCGACGTCGTCGAACAGCACGACCAGGATGTTCGGCGCGCCCTCGGGCGGCCGCGGCGCCTCCGGCCACCAGGGTTTCGAATCCGCAACCGTCTTGCCGACGGTGCCGCGGAACGGCGTGCCGCTGCCTGCGCTCATCTGCTCCTCCCTGTTTACTGCCGGTGAAAGGCCACGATTGACCCGCGTCCCGTCTCGGCCTAAATTATAATCAGAATTATGATTATGATCTTGAGCGGATGCAAGCACGGATGCGGCCATCGCCCGGAGAGTCCCAGCCTCGCGATTTCGACCTGCCGGGCGTAGCCCCGTCGCGGCAGAAGCGCAGCCGGGAAACGACACTGGCCCTGCTCCGCGCCGGCGCGGACATGCTGCGCTCGCGCAGCCTTGCCGAGCTCTCGATCGAGGCCCTCTGCACCGAGGTCGGCGCCACCGTCGGCGCCTTCTACAGCCGCTTCGAGAGCAAGGACGCCTATTTCAACGCGCTGACGGCGCTGGCCGCGCGCGACGGCGAGCAGCGGCTCGGCGACATCAGGCGACCGTCACCGGACACTGGCCTCGACAAGCTCTGCCACATCATCGTCGGCGGCATCATCGTCTGGATGCGAAGCCATGAGGGCGTGCTGCGCGCCGCGCTTCAGCACGACGACACCCGCCCGGACAAATGGACGCCGTTCAAGGCGCTCGCAAAGGCGACCACGGAGCGCGCCACGCCTCTCCTGCTGCCGGCCATGGGCAAGGGCCGCAAGGCCGCAAAGACCCGCACCATCGCTTTCGGCTTTCAGGTCGTGCTGGGCACGCTGGTGAACGCGATCCTCAACGATCCCGGACCGCTGCCGCTCCGGTCGAAGGAGATGGAGACGCGGCTGGCCGGTTGCCTGTTGCTGCTGCTTGAGGCCGAGCTATGACGGTCCCAAAGAATCTGCTTCGCCTCGTCCCCGAGCGCCACGGCGCTTCGAGCTTTCGGCGGCGTCGGTCCAGGTTTTTGGGATCAGGGAGCTTTTTTCGAGTCTGGCTGGGGAACCTGGATTCGAACCAAGACAAACAGAGTCAGAGTCTGTTGTGCTACCGTTACACCATTCCCCAACGGAATAGCCGAACAAATTCAATGACTTACTGACTTGTCCGACTGCGGCCGGAAGCGCGTTGGCGCAAATCACGGCTCAGGCGTGGCTGCGTTCTACCCGCTCGCATCTGAGCTGGCAAGCGCTGCGGTGGATGGGTCCCCATCAACCGTTGACGGGGACCGGGACGCCACCGGCGCGAGCATTCCGCTAATGCGGACGTCCAATGTTGACGACAATCTCGCCCTTGCAAGTTGCGATCATGACCTGACCGTATTCATCCTGCGGCGGGCTCTCCTCGTAGCGGAGCGGGATCGTCGTGATCTCCTCCTGCGCCGTGCCGGCCGGTCGCTCGGCGTCCACGTCGAGGATCAGGATCTTCGGATTGATACCCTGCGGCGAGCGCTTGGTCAGCCGGGCCTGCCAGCCATTGGTCGGCACCCGCACGTCGCCGACCATGACGAGCCTGGGCGGCGCGCCCGGCGCCCGGTCGATCCAGGCCTTGAAGGTGTTTCTCAGCAGGACAGTCATGACGCGTCCCTCCTGTGCCAAGTTGCGTTCACCACGTCGCATTTGCCAAATCACGCGATCCCTCGGTCGCGGGCGAAACATAGGCGAGCCGGGCGAAGCTGATCGTGAATGGCCCGTGAATGCGGTGCGCGCGATCCGCCCGCCCCGCCACGCTCGCGTCCGGGATCGGACCGGCGGATCGAAGCGCCTGTCCGTGTGCAGGATCGATTCACGTTCAAATCACGGTGTTGAAAATAATGTCGCTCATGATTTTGGGAGGTCAAAGATGGGCAGACATGGTGGCGGCTTCTCCATCGCTCGGGAGCAACTCGGCGGCGACACGAACTCCGACGCAACGCTGGCGGGGACCGGCGATCGCGAATTATCGGCCCGGCTAGGGGCCGATGCAGCTCGGGCGCGAGCATCCGCCCCGTCCGAGCGAGGCATTTCGGGCTTCCGGCACTTCCTGTCCGAGCTCGATACGTTGCCGCTGGACAAACGCTTCAAGGTCGACGGCGACGATCCGCTCAAATCGGACGCGAGCAAGGAGCGCCTGCGGAGCCTGATGGACCGCCTGGCCAAGCGCATGCGCGTTCCCCCGGTGTGGGAGGGCGGCCAGGGTCCGCTGGAGAACAGCGACATTCCGGCCGGATATACCTATCTCCTCCAGCTCGTCGCACACGACCTCGTCCAGACGTCATTCCCGATATCGGAGCTCGAAAATACCGCAACCGGCGTGCGCAACGATCGGGCCTACCGTTTGAAGCTGGATACGATCTACGGCGGCGGCCCCGAAGTGTGCCCGTTTGCCTATGAGGCAAGACCGAAATCGTCCCGCTCGAAACTGCGTCTGGGCAGCGGGACCAGCAGCGCGGACCAGGTCGAGATGACGCCGAAAGGCCGCGACATCGCGCGTGTTGCCTGCCCGTGGGATCCGAACAGTCAGCCGCACCGGCTGACCGAGGTTCTGATCGCCGACCAGCGCAACGACGATCATGCCATCCTGTCGCAGCTCACGACCCTGTTTCACCATCTGCACAACGGTCTGCTGGCAAGGCTCTCCCCGCCCCCCGGGGGCACGACCGAGTCCGAAGCCGTTGCCATCGACAAGGCGTTTCTCTGCGCGCGCGGCGCGGCCACGCTCATCTATCGCAACATCATACGCCGCGATTTGCTGAAGAGAATCCTGAACCGCGACGTCTACGCCAGGTACAATGTGGACCGGCCTCACTTCCTGAGCGTTTCCTCCACGCGGCAACCGTATCGCGGCTCGCTGATCCCGCTGGAGTTCACGCACGCCGCGTTCCGCTTCGGCCACGCGATGGTCCGCGACAGTTACAGGATCAACCCCACCAACGCGTTCCCGCTCGGAGAGGTCCTGCGGACGACGTCCAATTCCGCCCCGAACAATATGCCGCTGCCGCGGAAATGGATCGCAAGCTGGTCGCACTTCTTCGACGTGCCGGGCAAGCCGCAACCCCAGCCCAGCATGCGCATCGGCCCCCATTTCAGCGGACAGCTGCACGACAGGTCGCTGTTTCCGCCGATCTCCCCCGACGGCGCATGGGGGCTCGCATACAAGGACCTGATGAGTGCCGGGTTCGTCGGCCTGTGGTCGGTGGACAGCCTCGTCGAGGAAATCCGCTCGCGGCAGCCTTCCCTGATCGGCCGCGATCGATTGCTCGAAGATCGCAGCTATCGTGTCGGACGGTTGCGCACCTGGCTGGAGCAGAATCGCGGCGATCTGACCGACGCCGATATCGAGACCCTGGCGAATGACCCGCCTCTGCCCTTCTACATTCTATTCGAAGCAGCCGCAGGGCCTGACGATCCGGCCAAGCAGGGCAAGACGCTGGGCGTGCTCGGATCGATCATCGTGGCGGAGGTCATCTTCGGTGCGATGCTCGAAGACGGAATACCGGCCGGCTCCTGGTCGAGCAGCCTCGGAGAATCGCTGTCCCGCCTTTCGACGCGCATCTACGCCGCCAACCGCCTCGCTTTCGTGCCGGAGATCGAGAATATGGGCGACCTGGTCCTCTTCATCGCCGATATCGCCAACCTGCAAGACGCTGATCCGACTTTTCTCTGACAGCCGGCAATTCCGCCGGTCGCAAACCAAGGGAGATCGCAATGCAAACCGAGATGTTCGACATCGTGAACTATGATGTGTGGGGTGACCTCGTGAAGAAATGGGCTCGCGACGCCAAGACGCGTCCGGCCACCATCGCGGAATTCGAGCAACAGCTCGACCAGGCCGGCGTCATGGCGAAATTTCCCCAACCGTTCACCGAGATTGTTTTCATCCAGCCCGATTACAGGAGCGGCACGCTGCTCATCAAGCTGCCGGATGCCTCCGTGCTCGCCGAGACCGAAAAGGAATTGATGGGCTCGGCCAACTACCCGCTCCCGCTGTTCTACACGGACGACATGAAGGACAGCAATCTGGAGAACGACACCCCCGCCGGCAGGCTGCTGTTTCATTCCAAGCGCGTCGGCGAGTACACTATCAAGTTCTGCGGATAAACGGACGCGTGCTCACCACGCGTGATGCCTGAAGTCGACAACCGGGACGCCTGCGCCGCCGATGCCGTCGCGCAGGCGCTCCCAATCCTCACGACGGGCAATGGGATGGGCATGGAGGAACCAGAGCGCGATCTCCCGGTCGGTCGGCGGCTTGCCGAACCATATCGCGCGGATGCCGTCGAGGAACTTCCTGGCCTCGAGGCGCGCCTCGTCCGTCCTTCCGAGATGAAACAGCGCGGCGGTCTTCCAGCCCGGAAGCGTCTTCGCGACGTTGTTGGCGCGATCGATCCCCTCGATCGCTTCCAGGTAATTTCCTCGCATGAATTGAAGCACGGCACGATAGGGCCAATGCAGCGGCGGCGGTGCCCAGAACACCTTGAGAGCTTCCGCCACGAGTTCATTGCCGCGCTCGAAATTGCCGCAAAAGCCCTGACAGGAAGCCCCGGACAGCAGCGTCCAGGGATCGTTGCCGTTGAGTTCGCATGCGAGGTCGATATGGGCGCTGGCTTCCGAATATTGCATCAGCATCGCCTGCGACCAGCCGAGGCAGAGCTGGGCCCGGGAATCGACGGGATCGAGCTGGACCGCCGTCCTTGCAAGCTCAAGCGTGGACCGCGCTTTCGTCAGGTCGCGGAACAAGCCGGGAAAGACGAAATGCTCGGTGTTGTTCATTTGAACGAGTGCACTGTAGCTCGGCGAGAAGTTCGGCGCGACGGCGATCGCATCGGTCAGAAGCGCTATCGACTCGCGCCAGTGTTCGGCGCTGAAGCTCCCGAAGCTCGCCTGCGCGCGAAGCCAGCGGTCATAGATGTCCAGAGACACGTCCGGCGCCGTCGCCACGCGCGTCAATCGCTCGGTCGACAGATAGACGTTCACCGACAGCGCGGTGCGCTGAACGATCCTCTGCTGCACCTGGAACCAGTTCTCGAGCTTCAGCTCGAACGTATCGCTCCAGATATAGACGCCGGTATTCGTCTCGCGCAGGGTCAACACCATGCTGATCGTGTCACCGGCCTGATAGGCGGTCGCAGCGATGCTGTAGCGCGACGCTCCCGCACGCTCTCCCGACGCCAGCGGCTGCTCCGCCGTGCCGTCCCCGACATACCACTCGCGGAATTTGGTCAGGCAGGCGATGAAGTGATGGCGAAAACCCGTCACGAGGTGGACGCGGTCCGCGCTGACGCCGTTCATGCTGAACGGATCGACCAGGATCGCGATCTTGGCCGCCGTTCGGGATGATGTTGGCGATGGTCTCGGCGCCTCGGCGCCAGCCGACGCCTGCGCGCCGTCCCGCTGCACTGGACCGACCTCAACGGATGTGACTTCGTCCTCGAACTGGCCGTTCTTGATGTCGGCGATCAATTGCTGCGTCTTGACCGAAGGCTCCATCCCGTATTCTTCGTCGAGGATGTTCCACAAGGTCTTGTAGGCACGGAGCGCGCCGGACAGGTCGCCCTCTTCCGCGCGCGTCTGCATCGCATAGCGGCACGCTTCCTCGTGGGTCGCGTCGAGGCTCAGGATCGCCTCGGCCAGCCCTCGCCGGTTCGCCGCGGGAAGCCCGACATTCCTGAGGCCGGCCTCGAGGGCCCGCAAGATGCGGTCATGGAAGGTCTGCCGCTTGGCGAGAAGCCAGACGCGGAACGACGGGTCGATGTCGTCGAGGCCCGCGAGCAGGGTCTCCATCAGGCCGGGCGCGCTCATCAGCAGCGGATGCGCATGCTGGGCTTCAGCCTCGCGCACGGCGTCGAGCAGATCGACGTGAATCCGCTGGCGCTCCATTTCGACGAGCATCTTCTCGATCTGAAATCCGTCGTATCCCGCCTCCAGGAACGTTTCCCGCAACTCATGGAGGACCTGACGAAGCGATGCACGCGCCTTGTACTCGTCGGACTCGCTCCACAGCAGCCCAACCAGACGCTCGCGCGTCTCCTGGTGGCGGTCCGTCAATGCCAGGTAGCCGAGAACCGCCCGCGACTTCCGGCTCTTGATCCGTATCTCCCGCCCCGCGAACGCGACGGAGAGACCGCCAAAAACAGAAATCGTCAGGCTTTCGCGCGGCTTGGGATTTCCACCATCCCTTGCTGGGGATTTCGAGAGAGGTGCTCGAGCGTTCACTTTCGATCCGCCCCGATAAACCGCACTTACGAATAGAAGCAACTATAACAAACTAATCCCACGTGTATAGGCATCGCCCCCTCCGGTCCGGCGGCGCGCGGACAGGAGGCGTTCGCTCGCGACTTCGGACGGCTCCATCTGGAGCGCGGGCGCGGCGACCCGCACGACGGAAATTCCGAATATGGGACGGGTCAGGTCGATGGCGAACGTCTCGATGCCCCTGGCCGACAGTCTCCCGACCAGGGCGTCGAGCTGCCGCGCCGGCGTGTCCGGGCCAAGCTCGGAGACAGAACGGCCCGGCGCGACCGGATGCAGCAGCTCGCAACTCGCCGCATCGATCAGCGTGCTGCGGGCGACGTGGCGATGATCATATTCATTCAGCGCCGCATCGCCTCCCTCCTGCCGCTTTTGCTCCACTACGGCATAGGCCAACTCCATCTGGCACATCTCCATCAGCGCGGAGCCGACCGCATGTTCGACGCTCGGACGGGCCGCCAGCCCGCAGGCGAAGCCGCGTCCATCGGCGCGGCAGGACATCGCCACGATGCAGGGAACGTCCATGTCGGTGGTGATGTCGAGGAGCCAGGTCATCCTCGTCGTGACGCCGCGGCGCGCCTGTGCCACCAGAGCCGCGGCGGCCGCCACCGCCTGCCCTTCGAGCACGACCAGCCGCCCACGAATGCCGCCGCGCCACCACAGACTGGCGGCATCCCTCTCGATCAGTTCCAGCATCCCGTGCAATGCCGCCGCCTCGAACGAGGGGCCGGCCGCGCAGCCCGAGCTCAGACTGAAGGGCGGCGCGAGCGCACTCCGTTCAGGCGTTCGCCGCAGGCACAAATCCGCGGGAAACGGCACCGACCGGCCGCTCGAGAGCTGCGTCGCGTCGATCCAGTCGACGACGCCATGCGCCGACAATCGCATGAATTCGGCAAGGACCGCCCGGGAGGCGGGATCGAACGCGGCAAGACCATCTTCGATCGCGCCTCCCCGAAGCCGATCCAGCGCAGTCTCGAACTGCGAGAGATACTCGACCCCTTCCCCGACACATGACTCGAACGCCTGGCGAAGCGACAGGCCGGCACCGGACGCACTCGAACGAGCCTGGTGCGCGAAGGTGGAATCGACACCGGCCGCGCTGATGTCCGCGCCGAAGAACGAGACTCCCGGCGCATCACGCGAGGCCAGCTGGAAGACGTCGGAAAATCTGGCGGCCGCCTGGAGCAACGCAATGCGATTCCGCGTTTGCCGCGGCTCCGCCGCGCCCGGCGGCAGGTATTCGAGCTTCTCGAGAATGGTTTCGAGGTCGCGGTCGCGGCCATATGAAGATGGGCCCGCCAGATATGCGGCCAACCGCTCGAACTGACTGGTTGCGTTCGATGCGTCCATCGGTCGAGTTCCACACCCCGGCAGGGTACTGGTTCGATCGCCAGCATGCCACCAACGCCCTGCAAAAGGTCAAGGAAATCGTGCGATTTCCCTGCAACCGTGCGAATTCACGCTGGCTTCACGCCCCTGCATGATGATCCGGACCGATCGCGATGGTTTAGATGGCCGGTATGTGGAAAAATGGTTTTGTCATTGCAATGGCTGCGGAATTCTCTTTCGCGGCCTATCACCGACCGATTTCGATCCGACGCAAGACCCGACGATGGATCATCGTATCGCGCTGCGGTCCGGGCTCGGAATTCATCACGATCGCAAGTGCGGCCGGCAGGGTCGAGCCGCACGCAGACGCCCCGATCGGCCTGGCGCCGATCAACACGGCCGTCGGCATTCTCCTGTCGCAAACCGCAGAGGATCTCACCTTCCTGATGGTTCGGCAGCCGCCGACCCATTTCCCGATCGCCGGGGCATTTCTCCCGACCGATGGCTACTGTCGGATTTTCGAGTCACAGGGGTCGTTTCGGCTGCGGAGCGAAGGACGCCACGCACATGGCGCCAGACGCCCCGATAGCCACGTCCGCAGCGACTTGCCGGATCCCGCGCCCAACGCGCGGCGCGCGCTGGGCTGGCACATCGAGGCTGTCAAGCACAATTGGGTCGGCGAGTTCATCAGTTGAGGAACGAGCGGCGTTGCGAATCCCGCTCCAGCGTCCCGGCGCCTCGCGTTGAGACGTCGCCGGGCGGGCCGACCGGCCCCTACTCCAGCTTGATGTTCGCGGCTTCGATCACCTTCTTCCACCGCGCGGTCTCGGCGGCGATGTAGGCCTTGAACGGCTCCGAATCCACGGCGACCGCGGTCGCACCGAGCTCGGCCATCTTCTGCACCGTCTCCGGCTGCTGCATGAAGGCGCGGATCTCGGCCGAGAGCCTTTCGACGATCGGCTTCGGCGTGCCCGCAGGCACGAAGAAGCCGTGCCAGGCGACGGCCTCGAAGCCCGGCAGGAATTCGGCCACGGCGGGGACTTGCGGATCGAAGTCGGCCCGCTTCGGCGTTGCGGTCGCCAGCATTGCGAGCTGGCCGGTCTTCACCTGCGGCAGCAGCAGCGGCACGTTGTCGAAGGCGAGATCGATCTGGCCGCTGAGCAGGTCCGTCAGCATCTGGCTCGAGCCCTTGTAGGGTACGTGCACCATCCTGGTGCCGGTCATCTGCTGGAACAACTCGCCGGCCAGATGCTGCGAGGTGCCGACGCCGGCCGAGCCGAACGAGACCTTGTCCGGGTTCGCCTTCAGATAGGCGATCAGCTCCGGCACGGTGCGCGCCGTGATCTTGTTGGGGTTGACGACGAGCACGTTGGGCACGACGCTGATCTGCGCGACCGGCGTCAGATCCCTGTCCGGCTGATAGCTGAGCTTCGGGCCATAGAGCGACGGGTTGATCGCGAGCGCGGAGGTGCTGGCAAGGCCGAGCGTAGTGCCGTCAGGCGCCGATTTCGCCAGCCGTGTCACGCCGAGGATCGAGCCGGCGCCGCCGACATTCTCGACCACAAACGGTTTGCCGAGCTTCATCTGCAACTGGTTCGAGACCATGCGCGCAAAGATGTCGGCGGTGCCGCCGGCGGCGAAGGGAACGATCACCGTCACCTGCTTGGACGGATAGCCGTCCTGCGCCTTCGCCGGCGACGTCGCCAGCAGCACTGCCGACACAAGACCAAGCCAGATCGATCTCATCGAAGTTTCCTCTCGTTTCACTGTGTTGTTGATTGGCCGCGCGCGTCGCGGGAAATCTAGAATGCGACCTCGTACATCCCGAGAATTGCGTCTCGGCTCAAATCGCGCGGATTGTTGTCGAGCAGGCGGCGAATGGCGTGCGCTTCGTCGGCCATCACACCGAGATCGCTCTTGGGCACACCGAGTGCGGACAACCGCATCTCGATGTCGAGTTTCTTGCAGAACCCGTAAGTCGCCTCGAACGCCAGCTTCGGATCGTTGCGCTCCGGCAGTCCCAGCGCGCCCAGCACCGCGACCGTCTTCGCCTCCACCGCCGGCATGTTGAAGGCGAGCGTGTGCGGGAAGATCACCGCGCAGGCAAGACCATGCGCCACGTGATGGCGCGTGCCGAGCGGATAGGCCACGGCATGGCCGGCGGTGGTGTTCACCGGTCCAAGGCAATAACCGCCATAGAGCGAAGCGAGCGAAAGACCAGCGCGCGCCTCACGGTCGCCGCCATCGGCCACCGCGCGCTTGAGATAGCGGCCGACCAGCCGCGCGCCCTCGAGCGCGTAGAGGTCGATCGCCGGGTGCGCCTTGCGGCTGGTATAGGCCTCGACGCAATGGGCCAGCGCGTCGACGCCGGTGGCCGCGGTAACCTCCTGCGGCACGGTCATCGTCAGGTCCGGATCGACGATGGCGATATCGGCCAGCATGAAACGGCTCTGCACCGCCTGCTTGTTCTGGCTGACGGGATCGGTGACGAGCGCACGGGTGCCGGCCTCGCTGCCGGTGCCCGACGTGGTCGGGATCTGCATCAGCGCCACGCTGCGGCCGGCCACCTTCTCCGGCCCGACGATGTCTGCGAAGGGCACGTCAGATGTGCACATCACCGCGACCAGCTTGGCGAGATCCATCGCGCTGCCGCCGCCGAAACCGACGACGAGGTCGGGCTTGACCTCTTTCGCCATCGCTACCGCCTTTTCGAGATTGGGCAGGTCCGGCTCGGGCTTGACGTCGCCGAACACTTTGACGGCCCCCGGCAGCGCCAGCGTGTCGACGCGACGCGCGTTGAACGCATCCGAGATCACCAGCGGCCGCTTGGCACCGATCCGCTCGGCAAAGCGCTTCGCAGCGCCGATCGTGCCGTTGCCAAACTCCAGGATCGTGGGCCGTAGGATTTCGATGGGCGTGAAGGCGTTGGTCATCGTGTGGTCGATCTCATGATTTGGATGCGGAGGCGCCGGCGGCCAGCCGCTCGGCATAATCGATGGCCTCGATCAGGCTGTGCTCGTTGGCGATGCCCTTGCCGGCGATGTCGAAGGCGGTGCCGTGATCGACGGAGGTGCGGATGATCGGCAGGCCCAGCGTGATGTTGACGCCGGACAACTCCTGCCAGCGTCCGGTCGCAGGATCGACCTGGAAGCCGAGCAGCTTGACGGGGATATGCCCCTGATCGTGATACATCGCGACCGCGGCATCGTACTGGCCGGCGCGCAGCTTGACGAAAATGGTGTCGCCGGGCACGGGGCCGACGACGTCGAGACCGTCGGCAACCGCTTTCGCGATCGTCGGCGCGGACACGTCGATATCCTGCCGGCCGAACAGGCCGCCCTCGCCCGCATGCGGATTGAGCGCGGCGATCGCTATCTTCGGCTTGGCGATGCCGAGCCGCAGCAGGGCATCGTTGGTGAGGTCGATCACCATGCGCAGCCGCTCCGGCGTCAGGCGCTTCGGCACGTCCTCCAGCGCGACATGGGTCGAGACATGGCTGACGCGCATGTTGCCATGGGCGAGCAGCATCACTGAACCGCGCACGCCGGTGAGATGCGCCAGCATCTCGGTATGGCCAGGAAAATGATAGCCGGCCTTGTTGAGCGCTTCCTTGTTGAGCGGCGCGGTGACGATCGCCGCAGTGCGGCCGGCCTGCGTCAGCCGCACGCCCTGCTCGATCGCCTTGTAGGCGAAGCGGCCGCCATCGGCGCTCAGCACGCCGGGCTCGATCGGATCACCCTCTGTGTCGGCTTGCAGGTAGCAGAGATTGGGCCATTCGCGATCGTCGGCCGCGACCTCGGGGATCGCGACATCGGTGCCGAGCGCGGCCTTGGCGCCATTCAGCGCCGCGCCGCTGCCGATGATCAACAGGCGCAGATCGCCACTTGCGATCCGCTCCCTCAGTCCGGCGCAGGCCTTGACGATGATCTCCGGCCCGATCCCGGCGGGGTCGCCCATGGTAATGGCAAGGTGACGAGAGGTCATATCGGACTCTCCATTCTGAGCAGATGATTGTCCCGGAGCAGGTCGCGCCACAGCTCGCTGGGACCGAATGCGCCGGATTTCGACACGATTTCGACGCCGGCCCAGCGTCCGCCCTGCAGGATCGAGCGCGGCAATCCCGGAACGATACGCCCTGTCACCTCAAGGGCATGTGCGTCAAGGGCAACGCATGCAGCCTTCAAGGTCTCGCCGCCGGCAACGACCAGCGTGCCCGGCGGTTCAAGCGCCGCGATCAGAGCTGCCATTTCGCGTGCGATCCGCCGCGCCGCTTCGGCGCGTGACAGCCCCTCGGCGAGAGAGAACTTGACCAGTGCCACGCCGTCATCGACCAACTTGCGCTGAACGCGCGCAGCGTCCTCGCCCTCCGCAAGCGCGATCGTCGCCTCGCCGCACGCGGCGAGCTGCGACGCGGTGGCGGGCTGGTCGGAGCCGAACAGCCCCAGCACCGGCAGCTTCAACTGAACAGGCGCATCGGCGCGGTGGCTACGGGCGAGCGCGCCGGCCAATCCGCCGCTTCCACACCACAGCACCGGCCCCGGCATGCGCCGTCCCATCTCCACGACACGATCGAGGTCGATGTCGCTCTCGGCATCAAATACCTGAACCCCGCCCAGCGACAGCGTCTCCACATGCCCCTGTCGCGCCTCGATGCCGTCCTGTCTCAACTGATCCAGCAAATTGTCGCCGACGCGATGCCATTCGCCTTGCACGGTGCGCGCGAATTGCTGGCCGCCTGCGGTGCGGCGTCCCTGATAGTCGAAGGCGGGCGCGACCACGCAGGAAGCCCATTGACCGCCGTGCAGGCAGGCGCCGAGCTCGGCCGCCCACGCGCCACGCAGGAGGCTGTCGACCTTCTTGTAGGCGATCGTCGCCCCCTGGAGCTGCGGCGCCAGCCGACCGACGATCTCGACGCTCTCGGTCTTCGATCGCTCGCGGGTGCCGCTGTCGATCGCAAGGCTCCGGGCGCGCAGCGTCGCGGGTGCTTCGGGCCATGTGACGTCGAACGGTCCGCACAGGCCGACGAACTCCGCCGCGGTGTCGAGCGCACCGGTGAGATCGTCGGCGAGGAGGCGGACGCTCGTCATCGTCATGCCGCTCCCGTGCTGAAGATCTTGCCCGGATTCATCAGGCCGTGCGGATCCAGCAGTTGCTTGACGCCCTGCATCAGCGCGATGTCGAGGGGATCGGCAACGCGAGCGAGCCGGCCGCGATTGGTGATGCCGATACCGTGCTCGGCACTGATCGCCCCGCCCTGCGCAGCGGTCTCGTCATCGACGATCTCGTTGATCTCGGCCACCAGCCTGGCGGTCGCGTCCGGGTCCTGGCAATGCACGCGATCGATCAGCGCCACGACATGGATGTTGCCGTCGCCGATATGGCCGTGCATCACGACGTTTGCATGCGGGACGGCGGCCTTGATCCGCGCTTCGACGTTGTTGACGAAAGCCGCCTGGCGCTCCAGCGGCACCACGCTGTCATGCGACACGACGTAACCGCTGCGCTTGTTACCTTCGGACACGCTGTGCCTGACGGACCAGATCGCCTTCGCCTGCGCGAGGTTGGAGGCCAATATCGCGTCTTCCGCGAGCCCGGCTTCCATCGCCTCAGCGAGCACCGCAGCCAGCGGGTCATTGAGGTCGACGCCGGCAAGCGTGTCGGTCAGCTCGACGATCAGATACCAGGGCGTCGTCAGCTCGAAGGGGACGGTGACGTGCGGCACCGTCGCGGCGATCGCATCGATCTGCGCGCGCGACATGATCTCGAGGCTGCCGAGCCGGTCGCCGACCACGCCGCGCAGGCGCGCCATGATCTCGAGCGCCTGCTCGACGCCCTGCAGCTTCAGCAACGCCAGGGCCGAGCTGCGCGGCGGCGCGAACAGTTTCAGCACCGCCGCGGTGACGATGCCGAGCGTGCCCTCCGCGCCGATGAAGAGCTGCTTGAGCGCATAGCCGGTGTTGTCCTTGCGCAGCGCGCGCAGACCGTTGAAGATGCGCCCGTCGGGCAGCACGACTTCCAGCCCAAGCACGAGATCGCGCGTCGGCCCGTAGCGCAGCACGGCCGTGCCGCCGGCATTGGTCGAGATGTTGCCGCCGATCTGGCATGAGCCCTCGGCCCCCAAGCTCAGGGGGAAGTAGCGATCGACGTCCTTTGCCGCGCTCTGCACCTCGGCGAGGATGCAGCCGGCTTCGACCGTGATCGTATTGGCGAGCGGACTGACGTCGCGAATGGCTCGCATGCGGTCGAGCCGGATCACGACATTGCCCGCCCGATCATCGGGCGTCGCCGCCCCGCACATGCCGGTGTTGCCGCCCTGTGGCACGATCGCGAGCCGCCTTGCCACGCAGAGCCTGACGATTGCGGCGACCTCGGCGGTCGAGCCGGGCTTCACCACCGCAACGGCACGGCCGTGATAGCGCCCGCGCCAGTCCACCACATAGGGCTCCTGGTCGGGTCCCGCCGCGATGACGTGCTTGTCGCCGACGATCGCGGCAAGCCCGGCCAACGCATCCTGGAAAGAAACGGACATCGATCGCCTCGTCGCCCGCACCGGCTTCAGGCGGAGGCCGCGAACGCCGCGGCATTCGCGAGCAGCTCTTTCAGCTGGCCCGACTGCAATGACTCCAGCGGCGGCCGCAGGCGCTGCCATCCGGCATGCCTGGTGCGATCGGCCACCAGCGCCTTCAGGGAGGCCATTTGCGGGAATTTCGAGACCAGCTCGCGCGCCTTCACGATGCGCGCCTGCGCCGCCTTGAGCGCCGGATCGTCGTCGCTGTCCCGGAAGTGCTTGTAAACGTATGCAAGACTGCGCGCGACGATATTGGAGGTCGCTGTGATGCAACCCGCGCCGCCCTTGCGCAGCAGCGGCAGCATCAATGGATCGGCACCGCCCAGGACCGCAAAGCCGGGGAAGCGCTCCACCATCGCCGTCATGTTGGCGAAGTCGCCGGACGAATCCTTGATGCCGGTAAACGTCGCCGGATAGGCCTTGCGCAACCGCTCGATCAGCGCATGCGAGATCGGCTGCGCCGACATCTGCGGGTAGTGATAGAGGACGACCTTCAGGCGCGCATCGCCGATCCGCTGCACCACTTCGCTGTAGGAGGCATAGATGCCGTCGTCGGTGACGTTCTTGTAGTAGAACGGCGGCAGCATCACCACGGTGTCGACGCCGACCGAGAGCGCGTGACGCGTCAACGCAATGGTCTCGGTCAGCGCAGCAACGCCGGTGCCGGGCAGCAGCCGCTGCGGCGCGATGCCGGCGGCGACCACGGCTTCGAGCAGCGCAGTGCGCTCAGTCACCGAGAAGGAGTTCGCCTCCCCTGTCGTGCCGAGCATGGCGATACCGTCGCAGCCTTCGTCCAGGAGGTAGCGGCAATGCTCCAGGAAACGCGCGTGATCGGGCGCGAGCTCGGCGTCGAGCGGCGTCACCGCCGCGGAGAACACGCCATGGGGGTGCAGCGATGATGTCGACAAAACTTCCTCCGATCGCCAGAACGATGTTGTTCGGAATGCGAACATTTGTTATTTTCTGATCCAGTCGTAAAATCAGCATGCCCCCGCGTCAAGGGCGATGCTGTCATGGCGGGGCATTCGAGCATGGCCAAGGTCCAGAAGATGGCCGCGAAGCGCAAATCGGAAACTAACGCCAAAAATCCCAAGAATTATGTCGCCTCCGTCGGCAAAGCCTTTGCCGTGCTCAAGAGTTTCAGCAGCGAAACCTTCGAGCTCACCCTGAGTGAGATTGCCGCACGCGCCGATCTCGATCGCGGAACCGCGTTCCGGCTGATCCAGACCCTGGTCGAGCTCGGCTATCTCCAGGCCGCTCCCCAGAGCCGCCGGTTCCGCCTCGGCCTCGCCTGTCTCGACCTCGGCTATACCGTGCTGTCGCACGGATCCTTGCGGACCATCGTCGAGCCGCTGCTGCGCGACCTCGTGCCTGATGTCGGCGATGCCGCCTCGCTCGGCATCCTCGACGGCGGCGACGTGATCTATCTCGCGCGCATCAGCGCCGGGCTCGATCGCTACAAGATGGATCGGCGGCCAGGCACGCGCATTCCCGCCTACAGCGCCGCGCTCGGCCATGTCATGCTGGCGCATCTGGCGCGTGACGAGCAGATCGCACGGCTCGAGTTGCGGCCCCGCGTCAAGCTGTCGGAGCGGACGCTGACCGATCTCGATGCCCTGCTCGCCCGGCTCGATCAGGTGAAGAAGAAAGGTCATGCCGTCTCCGACGGCGAGAACGCCTATGGCCTGCGTACGCTGGCAACGCCGGTCTTCGATGCCCAGGGCCTCGTGATCGGCGGCTTGAGCGTCACCGTCGATGCGACGCGGATGGACATGACGGCCTTCCGCGACCAAGCGCTGCCGCGCCTGATGCAGGTGACGGGCAAGGTGCAGGATATCGCGATCAAATCGGGATTGTCGGGCTGAGGGCGTTCTTGCCGACCGGGCTGGCGTGAGAGCGCGATCGACCTATATCTCGTTGGTTCGCCCTCCCACTCCCGACCTCCTCTTGAGAAAATCCGTACTCACATTTCTGCTGTTGGTGTTCGTGCCGATCGGCCTATCGGCCGCGCGGTATTACTGGCTTGGAGATGGCCGCGGTAACTGGCAGACGGCCGACCGCTCCAGCGCGGGCCTGCTGCCTCCGGCGTCTTCCCATCCCGATGCCCTGATCCGGGTCTACGCGGCGCGAACGGTGCGGTGGCGCAGCATCTTCGCCGTCCACACATGGATCGTCGTCAAGGAAAAGGGTGCGACCAGCTACAGCCGATACGACTACACGGCGTGGGGCGAGCCGATCCGGAGCAACGGGTTCGCTCCCGACGGCAGGTGGTTCGGTGCCCTCCCGGAAACCGTGGTGGCGGTCGACGGGCCACAGGCCGAACTCTTCATTCCCAGAATTCGATCTGTGATCGAGACCTACAAGTTTCGGGCCTACGGCGATTACAGCGCTTGGCCGGGGCCGAATTCGAACACCTTCGTTCAGGCCGCCCTGAATGCCGTGCCCGAACTTGGCGCGGTTCTGCCGCCGACCGCCATCGGCAAGGACTATCCCTATTCCGGGCAATGGATCGGGCTGACCGCCTCGCGCACCGGCTTCTATGCCTCGCTCTCGGGCTATCTCGGCCTCACCCTCGGCTGGGTCGAAGGTCTCGAGATCAACTTCTTCGGTGCCGTGCTTGGCTTCGACATCAGGCGTCCCGCCGTCAAGCTGCCCGGCATCGGCCGCCTCGGTGTTGCGATCGGTCTGTAACGCTGGTCACGATCACTAGACAACGACGTGATCGAAGTCAGTCGCGATCCGTGTGTTGGGAAAGATCTTCACCGCCTCGGCGAGAATCTCTGCGTCCTCGTAGCGTCCCGACATATGGGTCAGCACGAGCTGGCCGACATTGTTCGCGGCCGCGAACGCAGCCGCCTCCGCTGCGGTGAGATGGCCGTAATTCCGCGCGGTCGGTGCGTCGCGATCGAGGAATGTCGCCTCGATCACCAGCAAGTCGGCATCGGCGACATACTGGGACAATCCCTCGGTGGTCTCGGTGTCGCCGATCACGACGAGCTTCTTGCCACCGCCCGGCGGCCCCAAGACGTCTTCCGGATCAATCGTGCGCTCGGCGATGACGACCGGCCGTCCTTTCGCCAACTCACCGCGCAAGGGGCCGTCAGGGACACCAAGCTCAGCGAGGCGATCGGACCGGAGGTGGCGCCGCGCGGGGCTCTTGAAGACGAAACCAAAACTGTCGGTGTTGCGGTGGCGCACCGGAAAGCAGTCGATGGTGAAATCACCAACGTCGATGACCTGTCCTTCGCTCAGTGGCGCGAACTCCACCGGGATCGGCGCCCTGCCCGCGCCCCACAGTCCCGCAAGCATGCGAATGACGAGGTCGAGCGTAGCAGGCCCGCCATGAACGGTCATCATTTCGGCGGTCTGCCGCAAGCCCAGCGTCGAGAACAGGCCGGGGATACCGAGCACGTGATCGAGATGCGCGTGCGTCAGCAGGATGCGATCGAGCCGCCGGAAGCCGGCACCGCTGCGTAGCAACTGCCGCTGCGTGCCCTCGCCGCAATCGACCAAGATACGCTGGCCGGCCGCCTCCACGAGGAGTGCCGGGTGGTTGCGTTCGGCGGACGGAACGCTGGCCGAGGTTCCGAGAAATGTCAGGGCGAACATGCTCGTCACTTGTCGAGAAGTTGAGAAACTCTGTCGCCCTGACTTGCCTGAGACGCTACAGTTTCACAACGATCTTGCCGAAGTGCGCGCCTGTCCGGAGATAGGTGAACGCTTCGGGGGCCTCGTCGAAGCCATAGATCCGATCGACGATCGGATGGATTGCCTGGTCGGTCAAGAAACGATTCATCGCGGCGAAATGCTCGACCGATCCGACGGTGACGCCGATGATATCGGCATTCTCCCACTGCAGGCGCGCAAGATCGGGTTTCGGGCCGAACCCGGTCAAAACACCGATCTGGACGATCTTGCCGCCCGAAGCGACCGATCGTAACGATCGGTCATAGGTGCCGGGACCGCCGAGCTCGAGGACATGAGTGGCACCTTCGCCGTCCGTCGCCTTCATCAGGGGGACATCCCAGTCGGGCGTGTCGCGGTAGTTGATGAGGATCGAGGCGCCCATCGCCTTGGCGCGGGCGAGCTTCTCATCCGACGAAGATATCACAATTGCACGCGCGCCCAGTGCCGCGGCGAACTGGAGGCCGAACAGCGCGACACCACCTGTTCCCTGGACCAGCACCGTGTCGCCTTTGCCCATCCCGCCGCGCGTGATGAGGCCGTGCCAGGCCGTGACGCCGGCGCAGGGCAAGGTCGCGGCCTCGATCGAGGACAGATGCGCCGGCACCGAGACGAGCGCGGTTGCCGGCAGCACGACATATTCCGCCAGCACTCCGTCCATCGTGTTGCCACCGAGGGCCGAAGGAACATAGCTGGTCCTGAACGGCCCGGAGACCCAATCGCGAAAGAACGACGCGGCGACGCGGTCTCCAACCTGCCATTGCAGAACGCCGGCGCCGATCGCGTCAACGACGCCCGCGCCGTCGGAGAGCGGCACGCGGCCGTTGAGCGCGCCTTGTCCTACGCGGTCGAGGATCAAAAGATCGCGATAGTTCAGACTTGCTGCCTCGACCCGGATGCGAACCTCACCCGTCGCAGGTTCGGGTTTGCTGACATCGGCCAGCACAAGGCCGCCAGCGCCAGCATGCTCGTTCAGATGGTAGGCTTTCATTGTTGCTCCTCCCGCAGGGGTGTTCACAGGGACGAGCACAGCCTGTAAGGTCTAACAGCGCTGTCAGGGTCAAGAGGGTTTTTCAATGAGGATTGGTGAGCTCTCCCGCAGGACGGGGGTCAGCGTCCGAATGCTGCGGTACTACGAAGCCGAAGGGCTGCTTGCGCCGCCACGCACAGACGCCGGGTATCGCGATTATGGCGCGGCGGAAGAGCAAACCGTTCGGCGGATCAAGATGCTCGGCGCGGCCGGAATGACGCTCGAAACGATCCAGCAATTGCTTCCGTGCGTGAGGAACAACGATCCGGAATTCACGCCGTGCAACAATCTACGAAAGATACTCGCTGATCAGGTCAGCCTCATCGACGAGCGTATCGAGACGCTCAGCCAAAGCCGGACAATATTGGCGGGCTTCCTGTCGAGCGTGAACTGATCGCCAGATCGTGAACTGGGGCTTCAGCGTCCCCAATGCCACGCAAGCAGCAGTGCGTACAGGCCCATCGACCCGGCGTAGAGCGCGGCAAGCAGCGCGTAGCCCGCGACCTGGCGACCGATCGTCGCCTTCGGCGTCACCCACCAGTCGAGCGCCCTGAAGGCCGCGGGCACGAGCCACCAGCCGAGCAGCTGGGTGCTGACGAGATTGCCGACGAACAGCGACAGCCAGATCGGCACGCCGTGGCTGTCGATCAGCGGCCGGCTGATGAAAGTGCCCCAGAGATAGACCACGGGATAGAGCACCAGCAGGACGATGAGGTTGCTCTTCCAGATCAGCGCGGGGCCCTGCTCCGGCGCCTGCGTCTTGCCGGAAGGGAACCAGAAGTTGAAGCCGTAGCTCGCCCGCTTCACGTTCATGCCGGCGTTGAAGCGCGCGCCCTCCTTCAGCAGCGTCTGCCGCAAGGGCGAGTCGAGCCACGCCGTGAGATTTGCATCGCTGTCGAACGACAGGATGACGATCCATTCGTCGTGCAGGCCTGGAATCGGCCGCTCGATCTTGTGGCGCAGAAATCCCTTGAACTCGGCTTCCGCAGCCTGGATGCGCTGCTGCCAGGTGAGGAAGGCGTCCTCCAGTCCAACAGGCACCTTGAAGGAAATCACCGCGGAGACCGCATTGTCGCGCTGAACGCCGGTATCGGGCAGGATATGGACATCTTCCGAACCGACGAAGTAGCGCTGTATCTCCGCGATCAGCTTCGCCCGCACCTCGCTCTGAAGCCAGGCGCGCGCTGCGGCCGGGCTCGCAAAGCGAACGATGGTCACCCAATCCACATGCGCAGGCGGCTGCGGCGGCACCACCTCCTGGCTGAGGAAGCCGGGCCAGGTCTTGAGCACCTCGCCGACCTCGCCGTTCCAGCGTGCAAACGCGGCGAAGCCGTCGTCCGCGATGCGGCGCTGGATAACGAGGGCAACCGGCTGGCCGGCCTTGTCAGGTGATCCGTTCATAGCGGCCGTCCGCTTCAGCTCTTCTTGTAGAGGCGCTTGCCCATCACCCAGGTCTCGTCGACGCAGCGATCGTCGCCGACCATCATGACGGCGAACAGCATGTTGGCGGCTTCGTCGATTGTGCGCGGACCGGCGCCGTCGGCGACCAGCGACTGGTGCCAGAGCTGCGCCACCGGGCCGCCATTGGGATCGAGCGCTACGAAATCGGCCTCCTTGCCGGGCTCGAAATTGCCGAGCTTGTCGTCGATGTAGAGGCCTTCGGCGCCGCCGAGCGTGACCGACCAGAAGCCGCGATAGGGCGAGAGCTTGTTGCGCTCGGCTTCCGCGAGATCCTTGCGCGCCGGGTCGATGCTGCCGTCGAGCATCGTGTTGTTGCACATGCCGACCTTGTAGGCGTCATCGAGCACGGAGATCATCGAGAAGCGGTTGCCGCCGCCGACGTCGGTGCCGAACGACATCTTCACCCGATGCTCGGGATCGGTGGCGCGGCCGAGACGGAACAGGCCGCTGCCGAGGAACAGGTTCGAGCACGGGCAGAACACCACCGCCGCGCCCTTCTTCGACATGCGGCGGAACTCGTTGTTCGAGAGATAGACGCCGTGGCCGCCGGAGAACTTTGGCCCGACCAGGTCGAACTTCTCGTAGACGCCGAGATAGTCCTCGCAGTCCGGGTGCTCGACGAGCACGCCGCTGCATTCGGCCGGGTTCTCGGAGATATGGGTGTTGACCCAGCAGTCCGGATGCTCGTGCTTGAGACGCTGACATGCCTTGAGCAGTTCCGGCGAGGCGCCGAAGGCGAAGCGCGGCGTGATGGCGTAGAGGTTGCGACCCTTGTTGTGATACTGGGCGATCAGACGCTTGCTGTCGCGATAGAAGTTTTCTGGCGTGTCGATGAATTCGGCCGGCGCGTTGCGGTCGATCCCGGTGAGGCCCGCGATCACGCGCATGTTGCGGCGGGCCGCTTCCTCGAACAGCTCTTCGGTCGAGACCGGCGAGGAGCTGGTGAAGGCCTGGCAGGTGGTGGTGCCGGCGGCGAGCAATGCGTCGAGAAAGCGCTTCACGCCCTCGCGCGCGTAGTTGCGATCCCGGTACTTGATCTCCTCGGGGTAGATCGACTTCTGCAGCCACGGCAGCAGCTGCTCGCCATAGGCTCCGAGCACGCGGGTCTGCGGCAGATGGATGTGGCCGTCGATGAAGCCCGGGACGATGATGCGGTCCTTGATATGGGTGATCGCGACGCCCGGATGTGCGGCGGCAATCTTGTCATGGGGACCGAAGGCCTTGATCACGCCATCCGTGACGACCATCAGGCCGTCCTGATGAAAGCGCGCGGCGGCCTGCTCGTTGCCGATGTGCTTCCAGGGATCGTCGACGAAGTCGAAGAACGTGCCGCGAATACCGACGGTGGTCATGAGGATGTTCCTTGCTTAAGTCTGTGTGGCGTGGCGCACTGAGGGCAGCGAGATCGCCAGCAGCGTCCCCGCGACGGCGCAGAGGCCGAGATAGAGCCATCCGATCGGCGCCTGCGTGGCTTCAGGCAGCACCGCTGCGACCGCCATGGCGCCGCTCACGGCGAGATAACAGAGCGCGCTGATGAGGCCGCCGATCAGGCCGTGGTCGCGCTCGAACAGGCCCAGCGCCATGCCGTACATCATCGGGCACAGCACACCGCAGCCGCCGAGCACCAGCGCGCCGCCGATCGTGATCGACGTAAAATCGAGACCGAGGGTCATGCCGGTTACGGTCAGGACCGCGGAGCCTGCGACAAACAGCGCAAAGGCGCCAAAACCCATCACGCGGGGCGGCATGGAGTGCGCGAAATGCGCGCAGCCGAGCTCGCCGGCGAGATTGACGCCGCCAAGGCCGAGCGCGACGAGGCCGTAGACGGCTGCCGAATAACCGAGGCCGGACTGGTAGAAGAACGGCGCGACGACGCCGAATGCGAGCTGCGCGCTGGCGGCGGCGGCAAAGACCAGCACGAAGGCCAGGAAGCCCGGGCGCACCAGCGCCTCGCGCAAGATGCCGGCGGTGCGGCGCGGATCGAACGGCGCGCGCCGATCCACAGGCAGCGTCTCCGGCAGAAGGAATACCACGATCGCGGCGACGATGGCCGCGGCGATGGCGATGATGACGAACACGCCGCGCCAGGACGTCAGCTCGACGATGAAGCCGCCGGCCGCGGGCGCCAGCACAGGCGCAAGCCCCCAGGCCGCGCCAAGCAGGCCGGAGATCGCCGTGAGCTCGCGGCCGCGAAAACAGTCGGCCGCGACCGCATAGGCCACGACCAGACAGGTGCAGCCGCCGATGCCTTGCAGGAAGCGCAAGCCCAGCAGCAGCGAGGCGCTGGTGGCGAGCGCGCAGGCGATGCTCATCGCGATCAGCACCGACAGCCCTGCCAGCAGGACGTTGCGGCGGCCAAGCGTATCGGAGGCGATGCCGACCGGCACCAGCGCCAGGCTCATGCCGAGCATGTAGGCGGTGACGGTGTTCTGCATCGAGGCGGAATCGGTTGCGAGATCCACCACCATCTGCGGCAGGCCCGGCGTGTAGGCATCGAGCGGGATCTGGCTGAACGGCACGACGCACAGCAGGATCGGCACGATCCCGCGCTTCGCGCAACCGGCGTCCGAAGCAAGTGCAGTCATGGCTTACGCCCCCTCGATGCCCGCGGGCCCCGTCTTTTCGTGCACACAATGAGAGGCGACGATGCAGGTTGCGGATATTGACGCGCGGGAGCGTGCCAGAACTGTGTGTAAAAACTCTTAGGGGGTCCGGTCCGATACGGGAGGCCTCACGCCCCGAACCATGCGGCGCGGTGACGCTCCGGCAAAAAATCGAAAACAACCCCATGCACAGTAGGGATCGGGCCGAAATCGTTGGCCTTTTCAAAAATTCGGTAAGGACGAAATTTTCGCTTGCGCCGTCGGGCAAAACAGGTGCAGAATTGCATCATCGCCGACCGTGGGTTTGCCGCCGCACCGGTCCGTTAACCGTTCGGAAGGCATGGCCGTCTCGAACGGCATTGCCCTCCGCATCGGCAAGCTGGTCCGGTGCTGGTTGCGCGGCCCCTCTGATCCCCCTTTCAAGATCGCACGTTCGACGCCCCGGGCATCTGCAACGGGAATGGCCTCGACGCGACAATGGGATACAATGGAGTTCATGATGACCGCAGATGGCGCTGACCTTGACTACGGCTCGATCGGCGCACTGCTGGGCGCCCTGCACGCGCGCAAGCTGTCCGCGGCCGAGCTCCTCGAACACACGATCGCGCGCATCGAAGCGCTGGACGGACCGATCAATGCGATTGTCGTTCGCGATTTCGATCGTGCACGAGACGCCGCCCGCGCGGCCGACGCCGCACTTGGCCGCGGCGAGCGGCTGCCCCTGCTCGGCATCCCCGTGACCCTCAAAGAGCCGTTCAACGTTGCCGGCCTGCCGACGACATGGGGCTTTCCGCATTTCAGGGATTTTCAACCAAAAGAAGACGCGCTCGTCGTCTCGCGGTTGAAGGCGGCGGGCGCCATCATCATCGGCAAGACCAACATCCCGATCGGCCTCAGGGATTTCCAGAGCTACAACGAGATTCACGGCACGACGAACAATCCGTGGGATCTCGGCCGCTCGCCCGGCGGCTCCTCGGGCGGATCGGGAGCGGCGCTGGCCGCGGGCTTCGGTCCGCTCTCGATCGGCTCGGATATCGGCGGCTCGATCCGGGTGCCCGCGCATTTCTGCGGCGTGTTCGGCCACAAGCCGAGCCTCGGCCTGGTCCCGCTGCGCGGATACAGCCTGCCGCCAGCACCGCCCGTCCCGGGCCAGGGCGATCTCGCTGTCGTCGGGCCGATGGCGCGCACCGCCTCCGACCTTGCATTATCGCTCGATGTGATCGCCGGCCCCGATGAGACGCGCGACGGAATCGGCTATCGCCTTGCATTGCCTGCCCCGCGCCACCACGATCTCAAGAACTTCAAAATCCTCGTGGTCGATACGCATCCGTTGATGCCGACGGGTGACGCCGTACGCTCTGCTATCGGACGACTCGCCGAACGGCTCGAACGCTCAGGCGCGCGGGTCGCGCGCGCGAGCACGTCGCTGCCCGATCTCGCCGACTCCGCGCGGCTCTACATGAAGCTGCTCAACGCAGCGCGAAGCCCCCGCCTGACACCGGCGGCTCTCGAAGACGCGCAAGCACTTGCCGCGACACTCTCGCCCGACGACCGCAGCCTCGAGGCCGAACGCGCCCGTGGCTGGGGCATGTTCCATCGTGACTGGCTGGCGATCGACGCGGCCCGCCTCCAGCTACAACAACGCTGGCAACTCTTCTTCCGCGCGTTCGATGCGGTGATCTACCCGGCCGCCGCCGTGCCGGCGTTTCCACACGATCATTCCGAGCCGTTCGATGCACGGCAGCTCGACATCGATGGAAAACTCTACAACTATTCCGATGCGTGCTTCATCTGGGCCGACCCCGCTTCGACCTGCGGACTGCCGGCAACCGCCGTTCCGATCGAGCGTACGCCTTCGGGCCTGCCGATCGGCGTGCAGATCATCGGGCCGTATCTGGAGGACCGCACGACGATTGCGCTGGCCGGACTGGTCGAACGGGAATTCGGCGGCTTCGTCCCGCCGCCGGGGCTGGCTGCTGGTAGTGGCGCATGAGACAGGCCATCATTTGCTTTGCATGACCCGCCTCTTTTGCAACATATGGTCCAGAATTGTGATCGTCGAAGGGATCATGGGGTCCGGCAAGTCGACGACCGTACGGCGAATTGCTGATCGCTTGAAGGCTTCCGGTGTGTCCGCCCTCGGCATTACCGAGGGCACCAGCCCACATCCGATCCGCTTTGATTGGGACGTGCCATGGGAGGACATGCCGGCAACGCATCTGGCGAAGTCAGCCGCTGCGCGTTGGAGTGCCTACGCCAATTCTGCCGCGACGTCGGCGAGCATCACGGTTGTCGACGGACAGCTTTTCCATGGGAATTTAACGTCGCTGTTTTTGCTTGATGCCGACATCGCCCTGATCCGCAGCTACCTTTGTGAGGTGGTAGCCACTATCAAGCCGCTACATCCTTTGCTGATCTACTTTCACCAAGACGACGTTGACCGAGCGATTAGAGCGATTTCCGCTGAGCGGGGGGACTCATGGGTGACATATCAGGTCAATTGGAAGCTGACGTCGCCGTACGCCGTTAGGCATGGCTACGCTGGTCTTCGGGGACTCATCGAGCTCTATCGTGATTATCGCCGGCTTACCGACGGTCTCTACGCGGAGCTCGATATCCCGAAGATCAGCATCGAGAACTCCGGAATGGAATGGGCGAAGTATGAAGAGACCATAGTTTCCGTCTTGGTGAACCCGGCCGGCGACGGGGGCCGCAATTCTTGATCGCTCTATGACTGAGCTAGAGAAGATGCTTGCGTGCTGAGCGAGTGGCGACAGGCGGCGCTGGTCTGCTCCGGGTCAAAAGCTGACACCCGGCGGGGTGCGCGGCAAGTTCAGCTACGGGCCAGAAGCAGTCTTTCTTTTTGGTCCGCGTGGCGCCACGAGCCCGGTTCTCGCATTCAAAAGAGCATTGCAGTGATCCCAGTCAACGCAAGACCGTTTACAATCTGTACAAGGTGATCATGCTATTACGTGCGCCGTGGCTATTCACAGACTTTGCAGCGGCGTCACCGCTTTGCTTTCGCGCGAGGGCATGCGCCTGAGCGCGGCCCTTGTGAGCCTGGGCGCTCTGGGTTTGCTGGCGGCTTGCGGGGGCGGGGACGACGCCGCGTTTCGCTATCGGCTATCCTTTTCGGTCGCGATCAATGAAGCGGTCAGGTCCGGCTCCAGCATCATCGCAGTGCGCTACTGGACCGGGGGAGCCTCCTGGGGAACCGGCAAGGCGACCTATTCTATCGTCAAGGGCGTTGCCCCGGTCATAGACCTTGGCCAATACGGCATGCTGGTCGCGTCGATGGCTTCCAATGGCGAGGAATGGTTCAGGCGTAAGAAGCAGTACGGACTGACCTGCAAGAAACCGCTTACGGCGGACTCGCTGCCCGCCAAATTCAGTCAGGAGCCGGCGGTGCTCGCCAATCTGCAACAAGGCAGGCGCGACTTAACGGACGACTCCTATCCCGCCTTCATCTGGTTTCCGTACGGCCAACCCTACGAGCGCGCGCAGCAGCTCTGCCCGGAAGAATTCTCCCGCGCGATCGGTGCCAACATCGAATTGCAATCCGTCACGATCGAGGTCGCGCCCGACGCACCGCTGCTGACCAGATTGAATATTAGCGCCCCCTGGTTGGACGAGATCCGAGCCGATCAAACGAGGCTGGGTGGAGTCACCACCACAGCTGGAGTTTTCAAGCCGCGCCGCACAATCATGATCGAAACAGACGACCCCACAAACTGAGGGCTGCTTTGAGGCTGAAATGTCTCCTGTGGGTCAAACTAAGAAGAACTCAGCCTGAGCAAATCTAGTCCGCCGTGCCCCAATAAGCGGACCTCCACGAGGTGCGCCACCACTTCGCTGATGGGTCAAAAGCGGCGATGGACGCCAAGTTGGATCGGCGTCCGGTTCGGCCCTGATAGCCCACATGAAAACGCGCTCAATTGATCTCCGGCTAAGGGTCACAATCGGCAATGCGCTGGCCCATCAGAAGCTTGATTCGTCCCTCAGGCGCCGACAAAGTTCTTATGAGCCACCCTCTAGGTCTTCTCGGCCGACTGCGCCTCGACCGCCTGCACAGCCACATCAGCCACTTGCCGCAGCGCTTCGCGATCCGAGCCTGACGACGCCATCACGCCCATGCCGACGGACACCGCCGAGACATAGCGCGCGAGCGCGGCGGGGTCGGAGGTCGGTTTGAGATCGCCTTCCGCCTTCGCGCGAACAAAACGCTCGCGGAGCTGGTCCTCGTTCTGGGCTCTGCGGGCGGCGAGCTCGAAGGGGACGTTTTCGGAGCCGGTGCCGCAGGCGATGCCGCCCTGCACCAGCAGGCAGCCGGGCGGATTGGCGGGGTCGGTCTGCTTGTCGGCGATGCCCATCAGCATCCGTTCGGCGACGGCGCGGGCCGTCGGCGCTGCAACCACCTCGTCCATCCAGACGCCGCGGAGCTTGGTGTAGCGATCGAGCGCGGCCTTGAGCAGGCCTTCCTTGTTGCCGAAACAGGCGTAGAGGCTCGGCGGATTGATGCCCATGGCCTCGGTGAGCTGGGCGATGGTGGCGCCCTCATAGCCATGGCGCCAAAACACTTCCATCGCCTGGTCCAACGCCATTTCAGCGTCGAATTCGCGGGGGCGTCCCATGCCCATGTGCCTGTTCTCCTCGAAATCGGCGTCGTCCCTCAACCTAACGCCTGACCCTATCTATTTGTTCTCGCTTTATTTTCTCTTCCACTTGCCAACTCTTGCGGTAAGCGGCTACAATTTTCTTAGTGAATGGTACATAAGTATCTTGCACTGCGGCATCCAGCTCCACATCTGTAGTGAACACTACATATCTGGAGCGCGCAAATGCATCCCTCGCAAAACTCCCCCCGCACCGGCCGTTTCCGCCGCCTTCTCGGCGGCGTCGCCGTCGTGGGCGCCCTCGCCGTCACAGGCTCGATCGCGACCGGCCATTACTTCCGTGCAGCCCAAGCGACGGCAACGGCCGCCGCGGCTGAGCAAGCCGTCTCCGTCACCGTCGCGCTGATCGAACCGAAGCAGACCGTGCTCTGGGACGATTTCTCCGGCCGGCTCGAGGCGATCCAGCGCGTCGAGCTTCGCCCGCGCGTGGCCGGTGCGATCCTCAGCACCAATTTCACCGAAGGTGCGCTGGTGAAGGCCGGCGACGTCCTGTTCAAGATCGACCCGGCGCCTTACGCGGCGGAGGTCGACAAGGCCAACGCGCAGCTCGAAGCCGCCAAGGCGCGCGTCGTGTTCACCCAGAGCGAGCTCGAGCGCGGCGCGCAGCTGGTCGGCAACGCCGTGGTCACCCGCCGCGACTACGACCAGCGCGACAACGCCAATCGCGAAGCCATCGCCAATGTGAAGGCCGCAGAGGCGACGCTCCAGACCGCGAAGCTCAATCTCGACTATACCGAGGTGCGTGCGCCCGTGGACGGCCGCGTCGGCAAGTTCGAGATCACCGTCGGCAACCTCGTCGCCGCCGGCACCGCCTCTCCCGTCCTGACCTCGCTGGTCTCGGTCAATCCGATCTACGCCTCGTTCGATGCCGATGAAGAGGTCGTGCTGCGCGCGCTGAACTCGATCGCAGATGGCACCGGCCAGCGCGGCAAGCTCGACCAGATCCCGGTGGAGATGACGACATCAGGCGGCCTCTCGGCGAAGGGCCACATCCAGCTGATCGACAACCAGGTCAACGGCCAGAGCGGCACCATCCGCGTCCGCGCGGTATTCCGGAATGAGGACGGGCGCCTCATCCCCGGCCAGTTCGCGCGCGTGCGGATGGGGCAACCGAAGCAGCAGGCGCTGGTGATGATCGACGAGCGCGCGATCGGCACCGACCAGGACAAGAAGTTCGTGATGGCGGTCGGTGACGACAGCCGCGCGGTCTATCGGCCGATCACGCTCGGCGGTGCCGTCGACGGCCTGCGCATCGTCACCGCGGGCCTGAAGCCCGGCGACCGCATCGTGGTCAACGGTCTGCAACGCGTGCGTCCCGGCGCCCTCCTCAAGACCGAGGTCGCGGCGATGGGCGCGCGCGGGCCGCAGCAGGCATCGAACCACAGCAACCAGGACGTGGTGCAACGCTAGTGTTCTCTGTCGTTCCGGGGGCGCCTAGCGCGAACCCGGAATCCAGAAATGACTGAACTCCGACCACTTCACCTCGAGATTCCGGGTTCGCGGGCGGCGCCCGCGCCCCGGAATGACGGTGGCGTGTAGATATTGCCCAGGGGCAAGGCCATGAATCTCTCAAAGTTCTTCATCGATCGTCCGATTTTCGCCGGCGTGCTGTCGGTCCTGATCTTCCTCGCCGGCCTGATCTCGCTGTTCGCGATGCCGATCTCGGAATATCCCGACGTCGTGCCGCCCTCGGTGCTGGTGCGCGCGACTTATCCCGGCGCCAATCCCAAGGTGATCGCGGAGACGGTGGCGACCCCGATCGAGGAGCAGATCAACGGCGTCGAAGGCATGCTCTACATGTCGAGCCAGGCCACCACCGACGGCGCCATGACGCTGACGGTGACGTTCCGCCTCGGCACCGATCCCGACAAGGCGACGCAGCTGGTGCAGAACCGCGTGCAGCAGGCCGAGCCGCGCCTGCCGGCCGTGGTGCGCCAGCTCGGCATCATCACCAAGAAGTCCTCGCCCGACCTCACCATGGTCGTGCATTTGCTGTCGCCCAACGGCCGCTACGACATGACGTATCTGCGCAATTACGCGGTGCTCAACGTCAAGGACCGTTTGGCGAGGATCGACGGCGTCGGCGACGTGCAGCTCTACGGCGCCGGCGACTATTCGATGCGGGTCTGGGTCGATCCGCAGAAGGCGGCCGAGCATGGCCTGACCGCCAGCGACATCGTGCGGGCGATCCAGGCGCAGAACGTCGAGGCCGCCGCCGGCGTCGTCGGCTCCTCCCCGAACGTCAGGGGTATCGATCTGCAGCTTTCGGTCAACGCCGAGGGGCGTCTTGCCAATGAAGATCAGTTCGGCGACATCGTGGTCAAGACCGGTACGCGCGGCGAAGTCGTGCGCCTGCGCGACGTCGCCCGCATCGAGCTTGGCGCGTCCGAATACGGCCTGCGCTCGCTGCTCGACAACAAGCAGGCGGTGGCGATCCCGATCTTCCAGGCGCCCGGCTCCAATGCGCTCCAGATTTCCGACCACGTCCGCGCCACCATGGCCGAGATCAAGAAGAACATGCCGGAAGGCGTGTCCTACCAGATCGTCTACGATCCCACCCAGTTCGTGCGCTCCTCGATCGAGGCCGTCATCCACACGCTGCTGGAGGCGATCGCGCTGGTGGTGCTGGTCGTGATCCTGTTCCTCCAGACCTGGCGCGCCTCGATCATTCCGCTGCTGGCCGTTCCGGTGTCGATCGTCGGCACCTTCGCGGTGATGCACGTGTTCGGCTTCTCCATCAACGCGCTCAGCCTGTTCGGCCTCGTGCTCGCCATCGGCATCGTCGTCGACGACGCCATCGTCGTGGTAGAGAACGTCGAGCGCAACATCGAGGGCGGGCTGTCGCCGCGCGATGCCACCTATCAGGCGATGCGCGAGGTGTCCGGTCCGATCATCGCGATCGCGATGGTGCTGATCGCCGTGTTCGTGCCGCTCGCCTTCATCTCCGGCCTCACCGGGCAGTTCTACAAGCAGTTCGCGCTGACGATCGCGATCTCGACCGTGATCTCCGCCGTCAACTCGCTGACACTGTCGCCGGCGCTGTCGGCGCTGCTGCTCAAGGGCCATAACGAGCCGAAGGACCGGCCGACGATCATCATGGAAAAGAGCCTCGGCTGGTTCTTCCGCGGCTTCAACAACGCGTTCACCCGTTCCTCGGAGAATTACAGCGGCACCGTCACCAAGGTGATCTCGGGCAAGGCCGCGGTGATGGGCCTCTACGTGGTGCTGGTCGGCGTGACCGCCCTGCTGTTCCAGCAGGTGCCGAGCGGATTCGTGCCGGGCCAGGACAAGCAATATCTGGTCGGCTTCTCGCGGCTGCCGGATGGTGCCACGCTCGACCGCACCGAAGAGGTGATCCGCAAGATGAGCGACATCGCGCTGACCCAGCCCGGCGTCGAAAGTTCGGTCGCCTTTCCGGGCCTGTCGATCTCCGGCTTCACCAACTCCTCGAACGCGGGCATCGTGTTCTCGACGCTGAAACCGTTCGACGAGCGCAAGGGGGCGGCCCTGAGCGGAAATGCCATCGCAGCGGATCTGAACAAGAAATATGCCGGCATCCAGGAAGCCTTCATCGCGATGTTCCCGCCGCCGCCGGTCAATGGCCTCGGCACCATCGGCGGTTTCAAGCTCCAGATCGAGGATCGCGCCGGTCTCGGCTATGAGGCGCTGAACGAGGCGACCAACGCGTTCATGGCGGCGATGCAGAAGGCGCCTGAAATCGCCGGCGTGTTCTCCAGCTTCCAGGTCAACGTGCCCCAGCTGTTCGCCGACATCGACCGCACCAAGGCGCTCCAGCTTGGCGTGCCCGTGCCGGAGGTGTTCAACACGCTCCAGATCTACCTTGGCTCCTACTACGTGAACGACTTCAACAAGTTTGGCCGCACCTATTCGGTCCGGGTCCAGGCCGACGCGCCGTTCCGCGCCCGTGCCGACGACATCAGGCAGTTGAAGGTGCGCTCCTCCTCCGGCGATATGGTGCCCTTGTCGGCACTGCTGCAGATCCGGCAGAGCGCCGGGCCCGAGCGCGCGATCCGCTACAACGGCTTCCTGTCCTCCGACATCAACGCAGCGGCAGCGCCCGGCTTCTCATCCGGCCAGGCACAGGAAGCGGCGACTCGGATTGCGGCCGAGACGCTGCCGCCCGGCTTTGCCTTCGAATGGACCGACCTGACCTATCAGGAGTTCATCGCCGGCAATTCCGGCCTCTGGGTGTTCCCGCTGGCGATCCTGCTGGTGTTCCTGGTGCTGGCCGCGCTCTATGAGAGCCTGACCCTGCCGCTCTCGATCATCATGATCGTGCCGATGGGCCTGCTGGCGGCGATGTTCGGCGTCTGGATCTCCAAGGGCGACAACAACGTCTTCACCCAGATCGGCTTGATCGTGCTGGTCGGCCTCTCCGCCAAGAACGCGATCCTGATCGTCGAGTTCGCGCGCGAGCTCGAATTCGCCGGACGCACGCCGATCCGGGCCGCGATCGAGGCGAGCCGCTTGCGGCTTCGCCCGATCCTGATGACGTCGATGGCCTTCATCATGGGCGTGCTGCCGCTGGTGCTCTCGACCGGCGCGGGCTCGGAGATGCGGCGGGCGATGGGCGTTGCGGTGTTCTCCGGCATGATCGGCGTCACCGTGTTCGGACTGTTCCTGACGCCGGTGTTCTACGTGCTGCTGCGAACCGTCACCGGCAACAAGCCGCTGGTGCATCACGGCAGCGGCTCCAGTGTGGCCCCGGTGCAGGGGCTTAGCCATGAAGCCGGGCACTAAAGCTGGAGCATGATCTTGTCGGAAGACCGCTTCGCACTTTGCGCTAACGCGGCCCTTCGGGTCCGGATCATGCTCTAGATCAGGGAAATCCCCGAGATCAGCAACAGAACGAGCACGGTCTTGCGAAAGACCGTCTCGTTGACCCGGTGAAAGGCGATCACGCCCAACGCGGAACCGGCGAACAGGGCCGGCAGGCTGATCGCAAGATTGACGAAGACCTTTGACGAGAGGTCCTGATGCCCGACCAATAGCGCGATTGCGAAGATCTGCATCGCGGCGATGAAGGGCTGCACCAGGCCGCGCTGCTCGCTCTTGGGCATGCCGCGCATGTCGCACCAGATCGTCGGGATCGCGCCGGGCATGGCCGTGAGACCACCGACCAGCCCTCCCCCGAACCCGATCAGCGCGACCCAGTGCCGGCCGACGGCCTCGCCCGCCGTCACCAGCGTCGGCCGCAGCAGCATGTAGGCGGCATAGAGCGCGACGATGATGCCGAAGCCGCGGCGGAGCAGATGCGTGTCTGTGGACTGAAGCAGCGACACCGCGATGGGAACGCCGATCAAGCCGCCGACGATCAGCAGCAGGCTGCCTTCCCAGCGGATGCTGCGCCGGAGTGCCCACAGATTGGTCGCCTGCACGCCGATGCTGCACGCCATCATCAGCGGCACCGCCTCCAGCGGTTGAAACACCCGGAGCAGAATGGCGCCCGCGACCGCGGAGAATGCGAAGCCCGAGAGCCCGGAGACGAAGGCGCCTGCGAACACGGCGACGCTGAGCAGAAGGCTGGTTGCGATGTCCGGCACGATACGTCCTCCGGGATCAATCGTAAGGCGACGGGGTCGCGGGAACGTCGGCGCCGCCGGTGCAGAGCAGCGCATCGGGCGAGTTCACCTGTGATGGCGACACCGGCAGAGCATGAGACCGTTCCAGCATCGCAAGTCCGATCAGCTGAAGCGTGACGAGTGCGGCGGTCAGCGCGATTGCGACGATGTTGGCGTTACGCGCCTTCGAACGTGGGCTGGCCGGCGGTGCGCTCGTGCGCATCAAGTCCGTGGGCATGTCCTGAAATATCCTTTTCGTTGCTGACCGGAATGATTTCATTCAAAGGCAATGCTTCGCGCGGCTGCTCCAGCAGGTGCCGATAGCGCTGCAACGCGCGCCGCGCCTCGATCTCGCGCTGCGCATGGAGCGCCGCGCCGACCCGCGCAACCATGCTGCGGAACTTGTCCGCCAGACCAGATGACGCCGTTCGCATGACAATCTCCTCTCAACCTGCACGAGAGATTGACGGACTTCAGTTCCGCTTGCAGTGAGTTGCTTCACACAAATGTCTGGTCGTCGAACAACAGATCGTGTGACGTCTCGTAAGAGAGAACGTCGACGATCGCGTCATTCGATCGAACGACCCGCGATAACTTTCTAATGATGTCTCTGATTGAACCTGATGGCGTGTCGAACCGATCGCCCGCGCCGACGAGCGCGCGTCAGTGCACCAGCGGATTGGAGAATCCCGCCACGAGCTTGACGAGATCCGCCTGACGGGAAACGCCCGTCTTGGCATAGACGCGGTGCAGATGCGTCTTCACCGTCGTCTCGGCGATGCCGAGCGCAATTGCGGTCTCCGGCACGCCGCCGACGTCGACGATCGATTGCAGAACCCTGAATTCCGCAGGGGTCAGCTCGAACGTACGATCGATCACGTCGGCACATGAGCGGCCGTCGAACTCCGCTCGCCAGATGAACAAGGCACCGACGGCCGGCGTGCGCTCCGCCGCGCCTTCACGCAGCAGCGACGGCAACGCGATGACATGCGCGACGTAGTACGAACCGTCCTGCGCGATCAGCGAAATCTTCCGCCCGGACTCCGCGGCCAGGGCAACCTCGCCCGCGTCGCGAAAGATATCGCGCAGGGCGCGATTTGCGTCGGCGGATCTTGCCACGAGCCGGCCCGCGACGGACCGCAGGACATCGTCGGCGGCCAGGAGCATCTCCGCGGCCGGATTGCTGTGGACGATGTTGCAGGCCTTGTCGAGCAGGACAACGCCGGCCGTCAGCCGATCCACGACGTCGGCGAGCGCGGTCGCGCGCTGCTGCTTCCGCTCGATCGCCCGGTTGATCAGCAATGCCCGGCTTGCGTGCGGGACCAGGAATTGCATTCGCGCCCGCTTGTCGGCGTCGAGCATGTCCCTGCCCGGGATCACGGTCAGCAACATCGGACAGGGCGATTTCGACTGCTCCAGCACCACGTTGGCGACATCGGCGCAGCCCTGCGGGCGAAGCCATTCCTGATAGAAGCGCCCGCGGCGATACTCGTCGAAATTCACGAGATCGGGGATGTTGCGGACCTCGCCATAACGCGGAAGCCTGGCGAGCGGATCGTGGCGGGCGTAGGTCTCGGCATAGAGCTGGATGTAGTGCGGATCGACCCCGCAATAATAATGCGTCGCGCCGGATTTGCTGACGGGATCCTTCGAGATCAGGCCGCAGGCCTGGCTGCCGATGAATGCGTTGAGCATGACGACGACATCGCTCCACATTTCGGGGTGGAGGCCGGCGTCATAGATGCTCTCGATCAGCTCGGACTGTTTTGGAGGGCGGGGCATCGGAAGAACCAATGGTCAAGCGCGGAGATGGCGAAATGTTCTTCTGCCCGGCGGCTTAGGTGAGTCGATTACGGCGGCAAAAGGTTCAGCTCCGACGGCGATTTTACCCGTCAGTTGACGAGCGGGTTGGAGAAGCTCGCCGCGAGCCTGACCAGATCGGCCTGCCGGGACACGCCGGTCTTGGCGAAGACGCGATGCAGATGCGTCTTCGCCGTCGTTTCCGCGATTCCGAGCGCGACCGCCGTCTCCGGCACGCCGCCGACCTCGACGATTGACAGCAACACACGCAGCTCGGCCGGCGTCAGATCGAAGGTCCGCGCGATCAGCTCGCCATAGGATTGCCCACCGAACGACACCTTGCGCAAAAGCAGTGCACCGACGGCATCGACGCCTCGTTCGTTGCCGTTGCGCATCACGCACGAGAGCGGCAGAATATGCGCAACGTAGCGCTCGCCCGCGGGTGACAGCAGCGGAATCGCGTGGTCTCTCGCGGCCAGCGGGACAATTTCGTTGCGGGCTGCAAACGCCGCGCGCAGCGTGTGATTGGCCTCCGCGCTGCTGGTCACGAGCTGCCCGGCCACGGACCGAACCACATCGTCGGCCGCGAGCAAGGCGCGGCCCGCGGAATTCGCATGCACGAGGCGGCAGGAGGCATCGAGCAGGAAGATGCCGGACGCCAGATTATCCAGGACGTCGGCCAGCGCCGTCGCCAGCGTCAATTTCGAATCGATGGCGCGGTTGATCAGCAGCGCGCGGCTGGCATGCGGCACGATCAGCGAGAGACGGCGCTTCATCGCGGGATCGACCATGCGCCGGCCCGACAGCACCGTCATCATCACCGGGCAGCTCGGATTCGACTTGTCGAGCACGACATTGGCCGCGTCGCTGCACCCCTGCGGCTGCATCCATTCCTGGTAGAAGCGCCCGCGCCGATACTCGTCGAAATCGACGAGATCCGGGATGCTTGCAATCTGGCCGTGTGGCGGCAGCACCGTCAGCGGATCGAACTTCGAATGAGTGTCGGAGTAGAGCTGGATGTAGTGGGGGTCGGCCCCGCAATAATAGTGCGTGACGCCGAATTTGCTGATGGAATCCTTGGAGAACAGCCCGCAGGCCTGACCGCCGACGAAATCGCGGACGCCTGCGACGACGTTGTCCCACAGCGAAGGGTCGAGCCCTGCGTCATAGATGGACTCGACCAGTTCGGGCAGCTTTCGGGGTCCGTGCATGGCGTGAAATGGCCTGAGTGATCAATATCACCAACCATACCAAAACCAGCGCATGCGGCATCCTCCGATCGGATGAGACGGACACGCCGGCCGGACGGAGGGTGCCCGGCCGGCGAGGCTCGAAACGAGCCGATGCCGTGTCATGCGCCACTGGTGCAAAGTCGCGACACCGCCCGCGCCGCTCACGCCTGGTCCCAGCCCGCCCTCTCCGTGCTCTCGGACCACACCGCGGCGCGATAGATCTCACGGCCATCCTTGTCCCTGACGCGGATCCAGGCATCGCGGTCGCGCAGATCGTCGCGCCAGACGAACAGGTGCCGCGCCATCTCGTCGGCCACCACGATGGTCGCCCTGGCATGTTCGAACACCATGCCGCCGGGATCGATCTTCACGACATTGCCGACCAGGAGGTCGAAGAAGAAACGGCGCATTCAACACTCCGGCTTCGAGCGCCGTTGCCGCTCGCTACGCTGTGTCATGATCTATTCCGCGCGCCAGAACACGTAGTCGGCCGAATACGGCACGCTGCGATAGGCCCCTGCCTGGGTGCACGGCCCCCTCGCCACCCCGCCTTGCGTGTTGATGCGCTGGACGTGGGTCACGCCGTAAAGCAGGCCATTGCCGGTCTGCGCGACGGCGCCGAACTTGAGCCAGGGAAGGTCGTCCTCCGTCCGGCCCATCGCGCTGGCCACGATCCTGGCCTTGACCGAGCTGCCGTCCTTGTGCTCCCACACCAGCGTGCGCGGATCGACCGCTTCCCAGTGCAGCGCGGCGTAGTGGCGTCCCACCGAATTGTCGCCGTCCATCAGCGTGGCGGCCGGCTCACGCGCCTGCCAGACGAGCCGGTTCGCAGCGTCGGGCCGGCACTCGTAGATCTGCGCGCCCTCGGCATGCAGCGCCGTGCCGGGAATCTCGCCGGGAACCCTGATCTCGTCCGGCGTTCCCGCCAGTGCCGACGATGCGCACAGCACGCTCGCGAGAATGACGCTGCGATACAGCGCCGTTTTCATGGTCATGACGTCTCGATCAAGGATCATGTCAAATCCCTTGGTTGAAATGGCAGTTGGCTGAAATTCGGCCGGGCCCGCTAAAATGCCCCGCCGCTCCGGACGTCGCTTGGCGTCGCGCCATAGGCCCGCCGGAAGCAGCGGTTGAAGTAAGAGAGATCGCCGAAGCCGACGTCGTAGGCGATCGAGCTCACCGGCCGCTCGGCAAAATCGGGCTCGCGCAACATGCGATGGGCGCGCTTGAGACGTTGCTCGGTCAGGAAGGACGAGAAGGTCTTGCCGTCGGCTTCGAACAATCGCTGCAGATAACGCGGGGTCACGCCGAGTTCGTGAGCAACGCTTGCCACCGAAATATCCTGCTGCCAGCAATTGTTGGCGATCAGGAACTTCGCCTTCTGGAGGCGCGCCGCCTTGATGCCGCGCCGTCCGGTCGATTCCCGGGCGTGATCCGTGGCGCCGAGAACGAGCGCCAGGAGATCATGCAGATGCGCGACGCCGAGCTGGCGCATCGCAGGGTTCGCCAACGCCTTTTCGTGCACCAGCGCGATCGCATAGTCGACGAGCAGCCGAAGCCCGGTGGTGTGCTCCGGGATCACGCGCATCACCGCATCGTCGACATCGACGATCATCGGGGCCAGCACGCGTCTCGGCACGCGCAGCGAGAAACCGCTCCCCAGCGAGATCCGCTCGAAGGTGGTGACGTCCTCCGCGCTCGTCAGGACCGCCTCTCCTGCCTGAAGCCTCAGATCATGTCCTCGCTCGGATATCCCGAGAACGCCGGACCTGTTCACGATCAGGGCGAGACTGTCGTCGCCGTCCGCGACCAGCTGCTTGGTGCGAATGACCCGCGCTCCGCACAATCCGCCGATCAGCAACTGGGCTTCCGGCAGGACGTGGGACGTGAAGCTCGCCGCGGCCGGCTTTCCCTCCCTCGCCTCGACCTCCGCCTTCAGCACGCCGCGACAGTAGAACTCGCGCAGCAGCGGCACGCGCTCCTCTTCGGCAATGTGGTCTGTTGAAACATTGAAAATTGAAAATTCATCCTTGCCGCTCACTGCAATCTCTCCAACCAACGAGCCAGCCCGGCCATGCGCCGTCGTCCTGCCGCGCGCGTTCGATACGCATCGCATCGTCTTCGTGGCGCACGCGGCCTTTCGCATTTCGGGTGGGGCGCGATATACGAAAGTATCAAATGACACGCGTCATACGTTTGGAGGACGGACGGACCTTGCTCATCACAATGGATTGAGATTGCGCGCTCTCACGCTCTTCGATGTGAAATGGATCACACCGCGTCGTTGCCGCTGCCCGTTCGCGGGGCAAACGGGGCGGCAAAGCCGGCGGCGATCTTGACGAGATCGGCCTGCCTGCCGGCGCCGGTCTTTTCGAACAGCCGGCCGAGATGTGTCTTCACCGTCGTCTCGGCGATGCCGAGCTTGGCCGCAATGTCGGGAACGCCGCCGATCTCGACGATGGCCATCAACACGCGCAATTCGGACGGCGTCAGCTTGAACGCCGCGCCGATTGCATCGGGCACGAGCGACGACACCATCGCAGCCCTCTGAACGAACAGCACGGTGGCGGCAATATCCCTCGGCTGATCGCGCTCCCGCTTCAGCGCAAAGGCATGGAGCAGATAATGTTGACCGTCGGCCGACGTCGCAAGCTCGATCTGACGGCGACCGGTCGAATGAATTGCGGCATCCGCGGTCATTTCGAACAGGTTGCGGAATATTTTGTCGGTCTGGGTGTTACGGGCCACGATTCTGTCGCCGACCATCGCGAGGAGATTGGCGTCGGCGAACAGCAGGCGGCACGCCGCGTTGGCATGGACGACCCGCCCCTCGGTGTCGAGCAGGCAGATCGCCGTGCTCAGTCCGTCAAGCACGTCGGTGAGATCGTCCACGGTATGCGTGCGCGCCCTGAGCTGCCGTCCCATGACTCGCGAGCGCTGGATGTGCGGCGCGAGCAGCCGCATGCGCTCGCGCATCACCTCGTCGACGGTGCCGCGGGAGCGGTGACGCAGCACCTGCAAGATCGTGGTGCGGACATTCGATCGTTCGAGGGTGACCGTCGCAAGGTCGATCGCGCCCTGCGGTTCCACCCACTCGCGATAGAAGCTGGTCGCCACGAAGTCCGAATGCGGCATGATGTCGGTCACGCCGACGGTCTGTTCGGCGGCGGGATCGAGATGGCGCTCGAGGAGCGGATCGAGCTCCACATACCTGTCACGGTAGAGCTGTCGGAATCGGGGATCCGTGCCGAAATGCTGATGTATCTCGATCGAGAGCCCGGCTGCATCCCTGGACAGGATGGTCGCGGCACATCCGCCGACGAAATTCGAAACCTGCTCCAGCGCGGCGCTGCGCAGCGCCGGATTGGCCGCCGCATCGTAGATCTCGCCGACGAGCGACGAGAACCGGTTTGCCTGGAGGAGCGTCATCGGGCGAACGATGCGATCCGCGTGCTGCCCCGGCGACGAAGAGGGCGAGCGCATCGGAAACTGGTGCAGGAGACAGGTTGGCGAACCGCCACCCTCGGCGCGGAAAACATGTTGCAGCGAGATGCTGGAATATCGAACATCGTCCTTGCGTAACGTCAACCGCAGGATGCGGCTTGGACGGTTTCGCCAAAGACTAGGATAAATGCGAACAGCGCGACGACAGTGTGCGTTGAGTCACTCGCACGCTGCGGCCGAGTCTTGTTGCCACCTGTTCCCGCTGATGCGGTGAGCCGCTTGCGTCGCTGTGCTTGCCGCCGCTCAGCAATCTACTTCCGGTTCTCCTCGCAGAATTTCAGCGCGGCGAGCGCTTCGCCGGCACGCGGGATCTGTATCTCGATGCTGTCGTCGTCATCGTCCTCGAAGTCGAGCGAGAGGCGCCTGGCCTTCGAGAGCCGGTCCATGATCGACTGGTCGAACTCGAAGATGCCGCGCACGGTGGTCTTGTCCATCACCTCCCACTTCGCCTTCTTCATGATGTCGGCGTCATCGGTGCCGACATCGGCCTTGAGGATCTCGCCGACCTGCCCCCACTCCCAGCCGTCATAGATGATCACCATCACGATCGCCTTTTCGGAATAGGTGATGACGATGACGTAGTCGCGGTTCTCGTCGTCCTTGTCCTTGTAGCCGCGACTTGCATTGCAATGCGTGTCCTGCGTGCGCTTCTCGATGGTCCAGTCGCCGACCTTGGATTGTTGCGCGAGCACCGGCCCGGCGCCCAAGGCGCCCACGAGAATTCCGGCGGCGAGAAGGAGTCGTTTCATGTCAGCCTCCAGCGTCTTCCCCACGCGGAGATGACCACCTCTCCCGGCGGCCTGCAAGGGTTTCAGGCACCACCGCAAGGGCCGGCGGCGAGCGGCTGCGCTACCCTCGCCGCGGCACGATCGCGATCGGGGTGAAAGTGTAGACCTCCTCGCCGTTCTGGTTGAACATCGTCCACTTCACCAGCGCGATGCCCTGCGGCTTCGACTTCGAGGGCGTCAGGCTCATGACCTCGCCGACCAGATGCAGGCGGTCATTGGGCCGCACCGGCATGGTCCAGCGCAGACCGTCGACGCCCGCGCCGATCAGCGGATGCGGGCCGAACGGCCGGGCCTGGATCGCAAGGTTCATGGCAATCGCGGCGGTGTGCCATCCTGATGCGGCGAGCCCCTTGAAAAGGGTCTCCTTGGCGGCCTCGTGGTCGAGGTGCATCGGCTGCGGATCGAACTCCGCCGCGAAGCGCTTGATGTCGGCCTCGGTGACCTCGACCTCGGGTGATTTGAACCGCATTCCGACGGTGAGATCGTCGAAACACTCGACCAGCGCCATGATTTTGCCTCGCAATACGATTGCCGCCCGCCGGAAGCACGCGGCCAGGAAGGGGTGAGCGCCGGATGTAGCGGCTCCGCGCTGCACAAACCAGTCCCGGAGTTCCCCGCGAAACCCCTTTCCCGATGCGACGAAACACGCCTGAAACAGATGGCCGCTTAAGTCTTTGTCAAAATAAATACAGGGACGGCCACCATGCAATTCCTCCTGGAACTGATCTACGAGTACTCCCGCTGCCAGCATCTCGTCGCCCAGCCGCTGCGGGAGCCTGAGCTATGATCGAGCTGATCTCGGCCCTGCTCGCCCTGTGCAGCATCGGCGTCTTCGCAGTACATGCGCTCGATGCCTACCGAACCACTCATACCTGAGCGCCCCGTCCTGATTGGCTAGAATGGCCGCCGGTAGAAATGCTCCGAATGCGTTGCCGGCGGAAACCTGTTGGCGAGCGAGAGCGCGGCCTTTTCGTCCGTCTCGAGCGCAATCTTCTGCGCGAGCATCACGTCGCCGGGCACCAGGAAGCCTGACGGGACGAAGCACCACCCCATCGTCGCAAGACCGGCATCGTCGATTTCGTGGACATTGGCCGCCGTGCCGTAATGGATGCGATACCTTTTGCCGGTATCGCAGCCGATCACATCGAAATACCGGTGCTGCTCGAACTGGGCGCGTTGCGCAGGCGACAGCCACTCGGCCAGAAGACGGCGGCCGCGCGCATCCGGCGTATTCTCGCCGAAGAAGCGACGGTAGAGTTCGCGCAACGCATGCAGACGCGCACGCGCCGGCGCGCGGAACCGAAGTGCCGCGAACATGAGCAGCCCAGGTCAGCCGCCGACCAGGCGGGGATAGAAAAGCGTTTCCTGCGCGGTCGGGTCGAACGATTTAATACGGGTGACCTCACCGGGCCCGGTACGGAAGGCGGCAGTGAAGCCGGCTCCGGTCAGCTCCCGAAAACGCTGTTCGGCCCGCGCCAGCGCCTCGGCATTGCCAGGATCAAACTCGTGGCGGGTATCGCCGGTCTGGTCCATCACGATCTGGGTTGCCATAGTTGAGTCTCCTCATGCCCAGCCCTGAATCGATCAAAGCAAACCTCATGCCGTCGGTTCCTGATGGCAACAACTTTCTCGCAGCCGCGCATCACGCCTTGCTGAACTCCTAGCGCGACGCCGCCGCCCCTCCCTCGTCGATCTGCCGCCCCATCAGCGCAATCGCCTTCTGATAGACACCCGCCGCGTTCCAGGCCTCGATGGCGACGAAGTTCGGCTCGCCCGGCTGGTAACCGGCTCCCGCCTTCCAGCCATGGGCTTTGAGGAAATTGGCGGTCGAGTTCAGCGCGTTGGCCGCGACCTCGAGATTGCCGGTGCCGTAGGCCAGAATGTTCTTGGGCATGAACTGGGTCTGGCCGACCTCGCCATGCATGGAGCCACGGGTTGATCCCGACAGCGTGCCGCGGTCGATCAGCTTCAGCGCGGCATAGAGCTGGTCGGTGAAGAACTCCGGACGGCGGCAGTCATAAGCGAGCGTCGCGATCGACGAGAGCATGTTCTGGTTGCCGCGCTGGCTGCCGAAGCCGGTCTCCATGCCCCAGATCGCAATCAGCGGCCCGGGCGGCACGCCATAGCGCTGCTGGATCGAGGCGAACAAGGCTCCTTGCGAATTCTTGAGCTGCCGGCCCTTGGCGACGATGGTGGTGGCGCCGCGCTTGGCGAGGAACTGGTCGAGCGTCAGCGAGAAGCTGCGCTGGCCGCGATCGGCCGCGATGGTGGCGCTGGCGTAGTTCGTCTGCATCAAGGCCGAGAGCGCGGTCTGGCCGATGCCCTTGCCTTGCGCCTCCGCGCTGAACTCGCGCTTCCAGGCCTCGAAGCCGGCCGGCGAGCTGCCGCATGTGGCGGCGTGGGCGGCGGGCGCAAGCGAAAGAAGCAGCGCAGCAGCGCCAATCATGGCCGTCGCAACGGTCCTGCCCTTGGTCATTCCTCGTTCCTCTCACTTGACGTGCGCGACCGGCTCGCGCGGGCGCATGATCCTACGTCGGCCCTGATGGCTCAAGCCCTACCAGCCGCTTTGGATGGCTTGACACCGGGAAGGTCGCCTACCCTTCGCGGTCCGTTCCGAGCAGGAAATCCACCATGATGCTCTGGTGCTGCTGGTACATGTCCGTGCCGGTCCCGGTGGCGCAGCCGATCTTGCGGGCGGCGGCGATCAAGGGCGAGACTTCGGGCTTGGTGATGACGCAGCCGCAATAGGCCGCTGGGGCGAGCCGCGCGACATCGACCGGCAGCGGATCGCCGTCCTTCATCCCGGCAGGTGTGGCATTGGCGACGAAATCGAAGCCGGCCGGGTCCACGGAGCCGCCCCGCACCGGTGCTTTGCCGAGCCCGTTGAGCCGGCCGACCAGCGCATCGCGGCGCTCAGTCGCGACGTCATGAATCGCGAGCTCGCTGACGCCAGCCTCGACCAAGGCGAGTGCGATTGCCGATCCCGCGCCGCCGGCGCCGACCAGGAGCGCTCGCATGCCGCCCGGATCGATCCCCTTCGCCCGCGCCGCACCCACAAAGCCGAGTCCATCCACCATGTCGCCATGCCACAAGCCGTCGACACGGCGACGCATCAAATTGACCGTGCGCAGGAAATGGGCGCGCTCCGTCGTACTCGTGCAGGCCTCGTAGCAGGCAAATTTGTGCGGGATAGTCACGACGATGCCGTCGAGGTTCTTCAGCCGCGTTGCCACCGAGAGGAAGTCGGGCAAATCCGCCGGTGCCACCTGAACGGGCACGAGAATGCCGTCATGCCCCCGCGCCGCAAAGGCGGCCGACACGCCCGCGGGCGAGCGGACCTGTGCGATGGGATCACCGACGATGACGTAGAGCCGCGTCGCGCCTGAAGGAGCCGGGATCATGCCGCTTACACCGCCTCGGCGGCGACGGCGTAGGTCAATTCGAGTCCGTCCAGATTGCCCTCCTTGCGCCATTTGTCGAGCAACCGCAGGAATGCCATGGGCCCGCGCCAGTACTGGCTGTTCCTTGCCGCAATGGGATCGAACACGCCTTCATTGTTGTAATAGCCCGGTGTGCATTCGGCGAGGTAGGTCTGGCGGCCGATCGCGGCCTTGACGACCTCCTCCACCCAGGCGTTCTCGGCAGCGAGCGTCGGCTCCAGCGTCCTGGCGCCGCGCTTGCGCGCCTGATCGATGACATAGGCGATGTGCTGCGACTGCTCGTCGATGATGTGCGGGAAGTTGGCACTCTGACCGGCCTGCACCGTGACGATCAGGAAGCAGTTCGGGAAGCCGCGGCTGTAGAAGCCGTGCATCGTCTTGACGCCGCCCTGCCAGCGCTCGGACAGGCTCATGCCATCGCGGCCATGGACCTCAAAACCCATGCGGCGGGCATAATCGGTGCCGACCTCGAAGCCGCTGGCATAGATCAGGCAGTCGAGCTCATAGGCCTTGCCGTCGACCACGACGGCGTTCTCGGTGATGCGCTCGACGCCCTGCCCCCTTGTATCGACGAGATGCACGTTGGGGCGATTGAAGGTGTCGAGATATTCGTCGTGGAAGCACGGCCGCTTGCAGAACGCCTTGTACCACGGCTTGAGCGCCGCCGCGGCCGCCTCGTCCTTCACGACCGCATCGACGCGGGCGCGGATCTCCTCCATCTTGCGGTAGTCGGCCTGCTCGATGACCTTCAACGCCTCCTCCATCGAGGTCACAGGCTGAGGCTGCCGGCGCGGCGCCAGCAGGATCTCGCCGAGCAGGCCGGTCCAGCCATCCTGCACCAGATCCTGCTCGAACGGCTCGCCGGAGATGACGGCGGTGAAATTGTCCATGCGCTGGCGCTGCCAGCCGGGCTCGAGGCTCTGCGCCCAATCCTGGTCCGTCGGGCGATCATCGCGCACGCCGATCGCCGAGGGCGTGCGCTGGAAGACGTAGAGCTCCCTCGCGGAGCGGCCGAGATGCGGCACGCATTGCACGGCGGTCGCGCCGGTGCCGATGATGCCGACGCGCTTGCCGGCAAGACCGGTGAGCCCGCCTTCGGCGGTGCCGCCGGTATAGCCATAGTCCCAGCGGCTGGTGTGGAAGCTGTGGCCCTTGAACGTCTCGATGCCGGGAATGCCCGGCAGCTTCGGACGGCTCAGCGGGCCGCCGGCCAGAATGACGAAGCGCGCGCGGATGCGATCACCGCGGTCGGTCTCGACCAGCCAGCGCGCCTCCTGCTCCTGCCATTCCATGCGCGAGATGATCGTCTGAAACAGCGCGCGCTCGTAGAGACCGAAGTGCCGGCCGATGCGGCGGGAGTGTTCGTAGATCTCCGGCGCCCGCGCATATTTGCGCACGGGCATGTAGCCGGTCTCCTCCAGCAGCGGCAGGTAGATGTAGCTCTCGGTATCGCAGGCCGCTCCAGGGTAACGATTCCAGTACCAGGTGCCGCCGAAATCGGCGGCCTTTTCCACGATACGAAAATCCTCGATGCCCGCCGCGCGCAGACGCGCTCCACAGAGCAGGCCGCCGAAGCCGCCGCCGACGATGAGCACCTCGGTCTCTTCGCTGACAGCAGCGCGGGTAAATCCGGGATCGGCCCAGGGATCGTCGAGGTAACGGCCGAAATCGCCTGTCACCTCGACATATTGCGCCTTGCCTTCGCTGCGCAGACGGCGGTCGCGCTCATCGCGATAACGCGCGCGGAGTGCGGAAACATCGACGGTAGATTCGCCGGCTGCGCCGGTCTTGTGTCTTTCCGCTGACATCGATTTCCTCCACGGCGGACGCTGCTTCGCCGGCCGCTCACCATACGTTAGCCCCGAAAAAGTGACGCACGCAATCACACCGCGCGCTTTTTGCGTGAACGCCGCGTGACGTTCCGCTAACCTCGCGCGCAAATCACAAGCATACGCGACGCAACGACGTGGCGATCCGGAGGAAACGATGCAGGGATTGATGATGGACATGCCGCTCCTGATCAGCGGCCTGATCCAGTATGCCGCCGATTATCACGGCGAAGCCGAGATCGTCGCGCGCGAGATCGAGGGCGACATCCATCGCTATACCTATGCGGACGCGCATCCGCGCATCAAGCGCATGGCGCTGGCGCTGAAACGGCTCGGCATGAAGCAGGGCGACCGCGTCGGCACGCTGGCCTGGAATACGCACCGGCATTTCGAAATGTTCTATGCGGCGCCGGGCATGGGCTATGTGCTGCACACCGTCAATCCCAGGCTGTTTCCCGAGCAGCTCGTCTACATCATCAACCATGCCGAAGACCGCCTGCTGTTCATCGACCGCGCCACGCTGCCGATCGTCGAGGCAATCGCGCCGCAACTGAAGACCGTCGAGGCTTACGTCGTGATGTCCTCGCGCGAGCGGATGCCGGAGACCAGGCTCGCCAATGTGCATTGCTACGAGGAGCTTCTCGACAAGGAGAGCGACGCCGGCTTCGCCTGGCCGGAGTTCGACGAAAAGTCCGCCTCCACCATCTGCTACACTTCGGGCACGACGGGCAACCCGAAGGGCGTGATCTACTCGCACCGCGCCGCGATCCTGCAGACCATGACCTGCTGCAATTTCGACTTCCTGCCGGGCCATGTCGAAGGCGTGCGCGAGGTGATGATGCCGATGGCGCCGCTGTTCCACGGCAACGGCTGGAACATGCCGTTCACCGCGCCCTACACCGGTTCGAAGCTGGTGCTGCCCGGCCGCAATTACGAGCCCGACAAGCTCTACGAGCTGCTCGAAGGCGAGAAGGTGACGCTGTCGGCGGGCGTGCCGAGCTTCTGGCTGATCCTGCTCGACTGGCTCGGACGCACCGGCAACAAGTTCACGACGCTGCGCGCGACATTGTCGTCGGGTTCGGCGCCGCCGCGCGCGATGGTCGAGAAGCTCAAGCGCGAATACGACATCGACTACATCCAGGCCTGGGGCATGACGGAGGCGTTGGGCTGCTCGATGCCGGGACTGCGGCCGGGCTCGGAGCACCTTGGCGACAAGGAGAAGTTCGACCGGCGCCAGGTGTCGGGGCGCGCCTGTTTCGGCACCGCCTTGCGCATCGTCGACGACACCGGCGTCGAGCTCCCCCGCGACGGCAAGACCGTCGGCCATCTGCGCGCGCGTGGTCCCTGGGTCGCCTCCGGCTACATGAAGCTGGAGGAAGGCCTCGACCGCGACGGCTGGCTGATCACCGGCGACATGGCCGTGATCGACAGCCAGGGCCACGTCACGCTGACCGACCGTTCCAAGGACGTGATCAAGTCCGGCGGCGAATGGATATCATCGATCCAGCTCGAGGACGTCGCCTTGTCGCATCCGGATGTGCTTCAAGCCGCGGTGGTCGCGATCAACCACGAGAAATGGCAGGAGCGTCCCCTGCTCCTCGTCGTCCGCAAGAAGGGCGCGACCGTCGACGGCAAGACGCTGCTGGACCACATGCGCCCGAAGATCGCCAACTGGTGGATGCCGGACGCCGTCGAATTCCTGGACGAGTTTCCGATGACCGGTACAGGCAAGGTGCTCAAATCGGCATTGCGCGAGAAGTTCAGGGACTATCGCGTCGCATAAGTCACGGCACGATCGCGCGCCGCGCTCAAGGAGACGAAAGATGCTCTACCCGATGTCGCCCAAGGTCGCCGACCTCAAGCGCAAGCTCGAAGGCTTCATGGATCGGCACGTCTATCCGAACGAGGAGCGGTTCTATCGCGAGGCCGAAGAGCTCGGGCCGTGGAAGGTCTTTCCCGTCGTCGAGGAGCTGAAACCGCTGGCGCGCGCGGAAGGTCTCTGGAACCTGTTCCTGCCGGAATCGAGCCATGGCGCCGGCCTGACCAATCTCGAATATGCCCCGCTCTGCGAAGTGATGGGGCGCTCGCATCTGGCGCCCGAAGTGTTCAACTGCTCGGCGCCCGACACCGGCAACATGGAGGTGCTGGAGCGCTACGGCACCAAAGAGGACAAGGAGCGCTGGCTGACGCCGCTGCTCGCGGGCGAAATCCGCTCCTGCTTCGCCATGACCGAGCCGGCGGTGGCCTCGTCCGATGCGACCAACATCGAGAGCTCGATCGTGCGCGACGGCGACCAATACGTCATCAACGGCCGCAAATGGTACACGACCAACGCGACCGATCCGCGCTGCAAGATCTGCATCTTCATGGGCAAGACCGATCCCGACAATCCGGACCGCCACAAGCAGCAATCCATGATCCTGGTGCCGATGGACACGCCGGGCATCGAGGTCAAGCGTCCCCTGCCCGTGTTCGGCTTCTACGGCGTGCCCGACCGCGCCTCCGAAGTCGTCTTCACCAATGTGCGGGTGCCCAAGGAGAACATGCTGCTCGGCGAAGGCCGCGGCTTCGAGATCGCGCAGGGCCGCCTCGGCCCCGGCCGCATTCACCACTGCATGCGGCTGATCGGGCTGTCCGAACGCACGCTGGAAAAGATGTGCCGCCGCGTCCGCAGCCGCGTCGCCTTCGGCAAGCCGGTCTCCGAGCAGACGGTGACACAGGAGCGGATCGCGGAATCCCGCATCATGATCGAGCAGGCGCGGCTGCTGACGCTCAACGTGGCGTATGCGATGGACACGGTCGGCAACAAGGTCGCCAAAGCCGAGATCGCGATGATCAAGGTCGCCGTGCCCAACATGGCCTGCCAGATCATCGACTGGGCGATCCAGGCGCACGGCGGCGGCGGCACCTCGAATGATTTCGGCTTGACCCAGGCCTATGCGACGGCGCGGTTGCTGCGGCTTGCGGACGGACCGGACGAGGTGCACCGGAACCAGATCGCGCGGTTCGAGCTGAAGAAATATTCGAACGCGTAGAAGAGATGCTCGCCGATAGGCAAGGTGCCGTCTTCCTTCTCCCCTTGCGGGAGAAGGTGGCGCGAAGCGCCGGATGAGGGGTATCTATCCGCACTGCAAGCGCGGAGAGATACCCCTCACCCAAGTGAGCCTGTGTCAACCAGCGGAGCTGCCCTCTCCCGCAAGGGGCGAGGGCGCAATCATGCGCGGCATCGTCTCAGCCTAGTTCAAGACCTCGACCGTCGCCGAACGTCCCGCAACCAGCGCCGTGCCGCCGGGCACCGGATCCAGCGCGATCCGCACCGGAACGCGCTGGGCGAGGCGCACCCAGCTGAAGGTCGGGTTGACGTTGGCGAGCATGCTGGCGCCTTCAGCACGGTCGCGGTCCTCGATGCCGGCGGCGATGCTCTCGACGCGGCCTGACAGGGTGACCTTCTCGCCCATCAGGCGGACCTGCACCTTGTCGCCGATGCGGATGCGCGCGAGCTTGGTCTCCTCGAAATATCCTTCGACATGCAGCGTGTCGGTGTCGACCAGGGCCATCACGCCCTTCCCCGCCGTGACATAGGCGCCGGGGCGCAAATCCATGTTGGTGATCACGCCGTTCACGGAGGCGTGGACCTCGCTGCGGTCGAGGTTGAGCTGCGCGACGGCGCGGTCGGCGACGGCCGCATCGAACGACGCCTTGGCCTGGAGCTGGGTCGCCAGCACCTGTTCCTGCTTCTGCTGCGACACCGCATCGGTCGTCAGCGCGCTGTAGCGCTTCAGATCGGCATTGGCCTGGTCGAGGGTGGCCTGATGACCGGCCACCGACGCATCAGCCTGCCGCAGCGCCAGCGCGAAGCGCTCGCGGTCGATCCGGAACAGCACGTCGCCGCGGCGGACCTTCTGGTTGTCCTTGACCAGCACCTGGGTGACGAAGCCGGAGACATCAGGCGCGACCTGCACCACATCGGCGCGGACGCGGCCGTCGCGGGTCCAGGGCGACTCCATGTAATAAACCCAGAGCTCGCGGCCGACGCCGAGCGCGGCGACGACGGCAAGGACGGTCAGCGCGAGGCGGGCGAACCAGGCGAAATTGCCCTTCATGAGAGAACCTCCGAGAGATAGACGACGCCGCCGAGCAGGCAGACAAAAATCGCGAAATCGAACAGCGCGCGGTGCCAGACCAGCCGGTAGAAGTCGAAGCGCTGCATCAGCCGGCGCAACAGCGCGCTGAGGCCATAGGCGACGATGATCCACAGCAGCAGCGCCGGCACGAGCACGCCATAGATGTCGATCACATATCTCATGCCGCAACACTCTCTGTGCGCGGCCGATAGGCCGGCGCGTCCGGAAACAGGCCGCGGCGGATGCCGACGAGACCGATCAGGGCGTCCTCGCGCGCGCTGTCGTTGGGATCTTTCACCGCCTGGGCCAGTGCCCGGTCGACGCTGGTCAGCAGCTCAGCCGGCATGCCGTCGCCCGCATAGCTGCGGCAGGCGATGGCGAGCCGGTCAAGCATGTCGTCGATGACGGCAATGGTGGATGCCGCCAGTCCATAGCGGGCGCGGCGCAGGTCGATGATGTTGATCCCGATACGCAGCTGCACGAGACTGTCCGCGTCGCGGCGGTCGCTCTCGGAGAGAAAGGCGATGCGCTGCACCAGAAGTCCGAGCCGGTGCAGCATGAGGCCCGCGAACTCCGCGCGGTCGCGCTTGCCACGCCGTTCTGCGGCGACCGCGATCGTCTTCCAGCTCGACAGCACAAGGCGATTGGCGATCCACTCCGCCCCTACCCCGCGCGCGATCCGCGTCACGATTTCGGCGATGAGGACGCCGACGAAGAAGGCGACGGCGGAATTGGCGTAGGACGCGAAATCCGCGCTATAGGTGGATTGGATCGCGAGCAGGGTCGCGGTGTTGGCTGCGAGCGCCATGCCGGTGCCCGCCGTGGCGGGACGGCCGATCAGGAAACCGTAGAGCAGGAAGGTCGGCGCCAGCGCGACGATCAGGACCTCGAGATGGGAGATCGCCGGCACCAGCGCAAACAGGTAGATTGCGACGACGACGATGGCGACCAGCGACCACAGGCCAAAGCTGCGGATGAAGCGCGCGGGCTCGTCCTGCGCGGCGAAGAACGAACAGGCGACCGCCGCCATCATCGGCGCCGATGCACCGTCCGGCCAGCCGGTGCCGATCCAGAATGCGCAGCAGATCAGGATGGCCGTGGCGGCACCCGCCGCCGACCACAGCGCAAGGCCGCGATCCCTGTGGCGCACGGGCGCGGCGCCGGCCTCGGAATGGAACGCCAGATCGACGGTGGCAATATTGCGGTTATCGGCAATCGCCTCGGTCAGCTCGCGGCAGTCACGCGAGAGATCGACCATCTCGCGCAGCCGCGACAACAAGCTTGTGGTGATGATCCGTTCCCAGGACGCGCTGTCGTCAAGCACCGCCTGTTGCGCCGCGATCGCAGCGCGGAGCCGCTCGGCCGGCTGGCGTTCACCAACGTCGCTCACGATCCATTGCGCGAGGTCCTCCAGCAATTGCTTCAGCGCGGGCTGCCGCCGCAAGGCGTCCTCGCCGAGCGCCGCTAGCCGGTCCTCGAGCGAGGCAATCACCGGCAGCAGCGTCAGCATGCGCAGCCGGATCTCGCCAAGGCCCGTCACGGCGTTGCGGTCGGTCAAACGGTCATAGGCAAGATGGGTGGAGAGCGTGTCGATCTCGACGATGTCGGTCGCAAGTTTCAGGCGCTTGCCGCGGCGGCTATCGCCGGTGCCCTCGCGCATCAGCACGACCTGGCTGAGGCGGCGCGCATCCGCGAGCCAGCTATCGACGCGATGGGCAACCGCCGGCGCAACGCTGCGTGGAAACACGATGGTCGAGACCAGGCTGGCGCAAATGATACCCAGCGAGATCTCCTCGAGCCTTGCCACCGCGGTGTCGAAGATGGCGCCGGGCTCGGACACCGACGGAAAGCCGATCAGCGCGACCGTATATCCGGCCAGCATGAAGACATAACTTCGCGGTGTGCCATCGAGCAGCGAGAGATAAAGGCACAGCCCGACCCAGAGCGCGATGGCGAGGCACAGCAGCTCCGGCGCGTCGATCAGGTTCGGCACCAGCGCCACCGTCATGGTCGCCCCGACGAGCGTGCCGATGACGCGGAAGAACGCCTTCGAGCTGGTCGCCCCTGCCAATGGCTGCGAGGTGATGTAGACGGTCGCCATCGCCCAATAGGGCCGCGGCAGGTCCATGGCGAGCGCGATGACGAGCGCCAGCATCGACGCGGCAAACGTCTTCAAAGCGAAAATGAGGTCCGCGTGGCGGACCAGGAACGGCTCTTCCGCACGCATGGCTACTTCGCCTCGGAAAGCGTCTTGGCGTCATGCAGGCGAGTGGCCCGCTGCTCGATGCGCTGGAGCGTCTCGAAGGTTATCGCAAGTTCGTCCGCGCCGATATCCTTGAGCAGGCTCGCCCGCACCCGCCGCAGCACGCGGTTGGTTTCCTCGACCTTGGCCTCGCCAGCTTTGGTCAGATGTAGCGTTTTGGCACGCCGGTCGGTCGGGTCTTCCCGACGTTCCACGAGGCCCTCTTCCTGAAGCAGGTCGATCAGCCGCACCAGTGAGGGCCCCTCGATGCCGAGCTCGTCGGCGAGCACGCCCTGGCGCACGTTCTCGCCCTGACGCGACAGCACCAGCAGCGGGATTGCGGTCGCATAGGACAGGCCGTGATCGGACAGCGCCTGGTCCGATTCGCGCCGCCAGATGCGGGCAAGACGCGCGATGAGCCGGCCGATTTCGCCGTGGATGAAGCCTTGCGAGGGTCCCATGCAAATTAGATAGGAGGCGAACTATTAGCCTGCAATCGTCATGGCCGTCACGCGGGATCACGAAAAGGCGAGCGGGATACCCGAGAGGGCAGCCGGTTCCCTGCTTGGTCACCGGCGCCGGCCCGGCCGCTGCCGGGAGGCGCAGGTTCAACCAGGCTCCCGGCGCCTCGTCTCAGTTCACCGCATAGACGTCGGGATCGGCGCTCGAACTCGGCTTCTTGAAGGCATTGCGCAGCGCCGGCGATATCGGGACGTTGTAGTTGATGCCGTTCGGCGGCGTCGGTGATTCCAGCCACTTCCTGTAGAGCACCTCGATCTCCGGACTGGCGTAGAGCTCGGCCGTGGCACGATCGGCCAGCGCCTTGAACGGCGCGTCCTCCCGTCGCAACATGATCCCGAAGGGCTCGGCCTTCGAGAACGTCTCGTCGCTGATCATGAACAGCGCCGGCTCCTTCGAGCGTGCAATCGCAACCGCGAGCTGAACGTCGTCGAGCGCATAGGCCTGGGCGCGATCCGTCTCCAGCAGCAGGAAGGCCTCGGCCTGGTCCTTCGCCGGCATGATGTTGATGCCGAGGTTGCGCTCGGTGTTGACCTTGGCAAGCTGCGTGAGGTTGACCGATCCCGCCACCGCCGTGACCGCCTTGCCCTTGAGATCGTCGATGGTGTTGATCTTCGCCGCCTTCTTGGCCGCAAAGCGCGTGGCGCTGAGGAAGTGCGTGTTGGTGAAGGCGACCTGCTTCTGGCGGTCGGCATTGTTGGTGGTGGCCGAGCAATGCAGATCGAGCGTACCGTTGACCATCAACGGAATGCGGTTCGACGAGGTCACGGCGAGGTAGTCGACGGCGATGTCGGGCATGCCAAGCTGCTTCTTCACGGCATCGACGATCTTGAGGCAGATGTCCATGGCAAAGCCGACCGGCTTCTGGTTGCCGTCGAGATAGCTGAAGGGCACCGAGGCCTCCTGGTAGCCCAGCGTGATCTTCCTGGTCTCCTTGACCTTCTGGAGCGTGCCCGACAGGTCTTCGGCTGAAGCTGCGCCCGCGAGACATGTGACGGCCAGCAGAACGGTGGGAAGACGCATCGGGGACTCCTTGAGGGGATTATGGGCCTGCGCCGGCGCGCGGCCGCGCACGGTGTAGCCCAGTGCAAGGCCAATCGCCAGACAAGGTTCCGCCTACCAGCTATCGCGGTTTTATATCGGCCGGACCAAAGGCGGCCTCTCGCTTTATTCGCAGCTGAATTGCTGCTCGAACCAGCCGGACAGCCGCTCCGACAGCGGCGGCCATATCCGCTGGAAGCCTTCGAGCTTGCCGACATTGGCGCGGTACATCGCCCGCAATTCCTGCTCGATGGCCGGCAGGTCGACGCCGGCGCAAACCCCGTCCCTGACGATCGTCTTGCCAGCCACGACGACCTCCTTCACCAGCGATGCGTTGCCGCGCGCAAACAGCAGCGCCATGGGATCGACGGGCATGATCCGGTCGCGATCGAGCCGGTCGAGGTCGATCGCGACGTAGTCGGCTGGGTTGCCTGCCACGAGCTCGCCGCTCCCGGGCGCGCCGGTGGCGCGGCGCCCGTTGCGGATGGCGAGTGCGAACATCTCGGCCGGCGTCCATGTCTGCTTGAAGCCGAGGCCGCCATGGACCATCTGCACCAGCCGCATCTCGCGCAGGATGTCGTCGTCCTCGTCGAGCGCCAGCCCGTCGACGCCGACCGCGATGGCGCAGCCGCATTGATGCGCGGCGGCGATCGGGGCGAGGCCCGAGCGCAGGTGCATGTTGGAGCTGAAATTGGTGACGATGCGAGCGCCTGACGCTGCAATCATTTCCAGCTCGTCCGGCCGCGCGTGGATGCAGTGCGCCAGCGTCAGCCGCTCCGAGAGGAAGCCGATATCGCGCAGCCACCGCACCATGTCAGGGAAATGCCGGTCAGCCCAGGCGCGCTGATACACGGTCTCCAGCAGGTGCATGTGAATGCGACGGCCGGTTTTCTCCGAGTTCTCGGCGACGGCCTCCAGCAGCGGCTTCGAGCACCATTGCACGCCGGCGGGCCCGAGCTGCACGTCGACCATCGGTCCGGCGATAGCAGAGGCAATCGCGTCGGTCAGCTCGATATACGCCTTCGGCGACATCGGCGCGCGGACGAAGAGGTCTTCGACGGTCTTGCGGTCGTCGCCGGGAAGTCCCGCGAGCATCGGCTCTGCATCGCCATAGACGATCGGATTCTGGTCGCGCACCGCGAGTGCAAAGGCCATGCGGATGCCGACATCGGAGGCGGCCCTCGCAATCGCCTTGGCCTCGTCGAGCAAAGGCATCGTTCCGCTCGGACGGGTGTAATGCACCATCATGGAAGCGCAGCCGGCCTTGGCCGAACGAGCCAACGCTGACGCTGCGGTCAGATAAGGATCGACCGGCGTGCCGAGCGCCGTCCGCAGGATCCAGCTTTCGAGTGGCATACCCATCGCGCCGAAGGAGGACGCGGTGGCGCGGGCGTGGTCATGGGCGTTGACGAAGGCGGGAATGACGAAGGAGCGCGGGCCGCTCGCCGCCCCCGCTCCTTCCAAGACGTCGGTGATGACGCCTTCGTCGTGCCGGAGCATGACGTTGTCGTTGACGCCGCGATCGGGACCACGGAACAGGCTGGTTGCCAAAACCTCCGTGGCCATGACCGTCGCTCCAATTTAGTTGGCAGTATACACCAACTCCCGCTCGGCGCGCGGCGGCAGGAACTCGCGCGAGAACACCTCTGCGGGCGTCGGCGCGCGGGCAAGCTGATAGCCTTCCACGACAATGCCGATCGCACGCGTCATGCGGTCGTCCTTGATGTCGCCGATGCCGATGTCCTTCATCTCGGGCGAGACGATCAGCTTGTCGAAGGAATATTGCAGCCGGCGCTTCTCCACCGCGACGTCGATCAGATTGTCGTAGTTCAGCGCCGCCTTCATGCCGGCGTTCTGGTCCTTGGCCACCGCAATCGCGCCCTTGTTGATGGCGCGGACGAGGCCGGCCACCGCCTTCGGGTTCGACGCGATCAGCTTCTTGGAGACCATCACGCCGTTGGAATAGAGGTCGAGACCGTAATCACCGAACGAGAACCATTTGAAATCCTTGTCCGGATCCTGGCGGTTGAGCACCAGGTTGAAATAGCTGGTGATGTTGAAGACCAGGGCTGCATCGATGTCGCCCTTGATCAGCATCGGCTCCTGCAGATTCGGCGCCATGTTGGAGATCTTGATCTTCTCGCCGTCGAGCCCGTTCTTGCGGGTGAACACCGGCAGCAGGCGCGTGGTCGGCGTGCCCTGCGCGCCGCCGAGCGTGTGGCCTTCAAAGTCCTTGATGGTGTTGATGCCGCTGGTCTTCTTGGCGACGATCGCGAACGGCGGCTGATTCCACATCATGTAGACCATGACGGGCGCCTCCTGCGGCTTGGTCGAGGCGTTCTGGATGATCGCATTGACGTCGCCGAAGCCGGCGTCATAGGCACCCGACATCACACGCGTGACGGTCGCACCGGAGCCCTCGCCCTGGTCGATGACGACGTTGAGGCCTTCTTCCTTGAAGAAGCCGTTGTCCTTGGCATAGAAGAACGCGGCATCGCTGCCTTGCGTCTTCCAGCCCAGCGTGAACTTGATCGTCGTTTCCTCGGCCGTGGCGACGCCCGCAGACAGGGCCAATCCCAGCAGCGCGACAGTTACTTTTCTCAACATCGAGACCTCCTCAAGCTTCGTTGCGTGACGGTTCAAGAATTCAGGTGGCAATGACGTCGTTCTTGCGCGTGGCCCAGCCGGTGACGCGCCCTTCGATCAGCGAGAACACGACGTAGAGCGCGACGCCGAGGGCGGCGAGCACGAACAGGCTGGCGAACACCAGCGGCACGTTGAAATTGGAAGACGCAGTCATCATGACGTTGCCGAGGCCGCGGTTGGAGGCGACCGTCTCGGACAGCACCGCGCCGACGAAAGCGTAGGAGATCGCGACCTTCAGCGAGGCGAAGAAGAACGGCATGGTCCTGGGCAGGCCGACATTCCAGAGAATGTCGAACTTACTGGCGCCGAGCGCCTTCAGCACGTCCTCGAGCTCGGGTTCGGTGGTCGCAAGGCCGGTGGCGATGTTGACGACGATCGGGAAGAAGCAGATCGACAGTGCGGTCAGCACCGCCGGCACCGTGCCGGAGCCGAACCACAGCACGAAGATCGGCACCACCGCGACCTTGGGAATCGAGGAGAAGCCGATCAGCAGCGGGTAGCAGGTGTCATAGGCGGTCCTGGAGACGCCGATGATGGCACCGAGGGCAACGCCAAGCGCGACACCGAGGATGAAGCCGAGCATGGTAGTCGCGAGCGTCTGCACGATATGCGGCCACAGCACCGGAAAGCGCTGGTACAAGGTCACGAACACCTGCGACGGTCGCGGCAGCACGAGATCCGACATGCCCGTCATCAGGCAGAACAGCTCCCAGGCGACGAAGAACAGCACGATCAGTCCAGCGGACCAGGCTTTCTGCCTGACGTTGACCCCGAAGATCATGAGCTTGTCCCCTGTTGGGCCGCGGTGCGCGCGTCCTCGATGAAGGCGCGCAGCTTCTGGTTCAACGCGACGAATTCCGGCTCGAAGGTCATGGCGACCGTACGCGGCCGCGCGAATTCGACGCGGCTGTCGTCGAGGATGCGGCCGGGGCGCGCGCTCATCACGCAGATGCGGCTGGCAAGGAAACCCGCCTCGCGCAAATCGTGCGTCACCAGCAGCACGGTCGGCTTGTGCGTCATCCAGAGGTTCTGCAGGATCGCCCACAGCTCCTCGCGGGTGAACTGGTCGAGCGCGCCGAATGGCTCGTCCAGCAGCAGCATGCGCGGCTCGTGGATCAGCGCGCGGCAGAGATTGGCGCGCTGGAGCATGCCGCCGGAGAGCTGCCAGGGATAGCGGCTGCCAAATCCCTTGAGGCCGACCTGCTCCAGGAGCGCATTGGCCTTGTCGCGATATTCGGTCTTGCGCAGCTTGCGGAAGTTGGAACGGAACGGCTCGACGATCTTGAGCGGCAGCATGATGTTCCGCTCGATCGTCATCCACGGCAGCATGGTCGGATTCTGGAACGCCATGCCGACGCGCAGCGCCCGTGCCGCGACCTCGCGGCCGCCGACGATGACGACGCCGCTGGTCGGCTGCACCAGGCCGGAGACGAGACGCAGAATGGTCGATTTGCCGCATCCGGATGGGCCGACCAATGCGACAAACTCGCCGTCGGCGATCCTGAGCGTGGTCTTGGCCAGAGCCGGCACGGCGCGGTCGCCGCGCCCGAAGGTCACGGAGGCCTCGGACAGCTCGATGGCAACGGGGCCGGAGCCTTCGGGAACGGGCCGGCCGTCAAACTGGGCGTTGGGTTGCATGCGCATCACAGCCAAAGTGCATGCAAGCTGGGTGCCAGTCGGCCAGCACCGAGAAATCAACGATTTGGCTAAACCGAGCGCCGGAGGGCCGGACTCGATTTAGGCAATCGAGGCATCAAACTGCATGCAATTGGAGCGCTGAATTGGAGCGGCGCCGTGCTAAAGAGAGCTTTCGACCCTCCCCCGCAAGGATTCGCCGATGGCGGCGCGCCCCACCAGCAAGACTTCTGAATCATCCGACAAGGTCAGCGTCATCTGCCGCGCGCTGCGGCGCGCGATCATCGAGCAGGCGCTGGAGCCCGGCGCAAAACTGCCCGAGGATTCGCTCGGCGAACGCTTCGGCGTCAGCCGCACCATTGCCCGCCACGCGCTGGGGCAGCTTGCCGCCGAGGGCCTGGTCGAGCTCCGTCGCAACCGGATCGCCGTGGTGGCGACGCCGAGCTGGCAGGAGGCGCGCGACGCCTTCGACATTCGCATCCAGCTCGAAGGACTCGTCGTCCGCCAGCTCGCGGGCAAGCTGACCAAGGCGCAGATCGCCGAACTGAACGCCCACGTCGATGCCGAGGACGGCGCGCGCGGCGGCACGGACGCGGTCTCGATTCGCCTGGCCACCGAATTCCACATCTTGCTCGCGCAGATGACGAACAGCCCGATCCTGGTGCGCTATGTCAGCGAGGTCGCCTATCGCTGCTGCCTGACATTGTCGTTGTACAGCCGGCCGCATTCGACCGAATGCGCCATCAACGAGCACCGCGCGATCATCTCGACACTGGCCAAGGGCGACGAGACCAAGGTGATGGAATTGATGCATCATCACCTCGATTCCGTAGCCAATCGCGCATTGGTGGCCCCCACCCCGCAGCGCGGCCGGGATCTGCTCGATATCCTCGCGCCCTATGCCGACGAGGTGACGGGCGACCGCGTCGTCAAGCTGCCGAAAGTCGCGCGAAGAGGTTAAGCTTCGATCCCGCGCTGGACCAGAATGCGCTCGGCGCTGTCATTCCAGACGTCCATCTTCACGATCTGCCCGCCCCTGACGACGAAGCGATCGACATAGCGGTTGCCCTCGAACGGCGTGCCGTCCATCCACTCGCCATAGAGCGTGCCGACGCTGTAGACGACGGTCTCGTCCGCGCCCGGGCAGACATCGAACCGGTCCATCTTCTTCTTGACCCAGCGATAGCGTTTTGCGTTGAAGCCGGTCGGACCGCGCGGATGATCGAACTCGCGCCCGCCGGTGAACGTAATCACCGTGCCCGGCTTCATATAGGCCGCAGCGGCGTCGGGATCGGGTATCATCGAGGCCGTCAGATAGGCTTCGACGATCTCGGCGTCTGTCATCGGGCGGTCGGCTTTGGCAGGGGCGGACATGGCGAATTCTCCGGGCGTGGCGGCATTCTACAATTCGCACCCCAAACTGCATGCACATTTTTTGAACAATTTGCGAGCAGAAATGCACACAATCTGGAGCTGCCCGTTTCCATTCCTTCCGCTAGGCTATCACAGCTGAATCCGATGCCATGACCACGCAGACCGCCTTCGACCTGATCTTCCGCAACGCGCTGTTGCGCTCATCCGCCGCACCCGTCGACATCGGCGTAAAGGGCGGCCGTATCGCCGCGATCGAGCCAAAGCTCGCCTGCGAGGCCGTCGAAGCCGATCTCGGCGGGCGCCTCGCCCTGCCCGGCTTCGTCGACACCCATATCCATCTGGACAAGGCCTGCCTGCTCGGCCGTTGCGGGCATAATCACGGCAGCGTCTCGGAGGCGATCCGCGCCGTCGCCGGGATGAAGAAGGATTTTACGGTCGAGGACGTCTACGCGCGCGGCGCGAAAGTGCTCGAACGCGCCATCGTGCACGGCACGACGCGGATGCGCACGCATGTCGAGATCGACCCGCGCATCGGCCTGCGCGGCTACGAGGCGGTCAAGTCGCTCAAGCGCGACTATGCCTGGGCGATCGACCTGTCGCTCTGCGTCTTCCCGCAGGAAGGCTTGACCAACGATCCCGGCAGCGACGAGCTGCTGGTCCAGGCGCTGCGCGACGGCGGCGAGGCCATCGGCGGCTGTCCCTACATGGACACCGACCCGAACGCGCATCTCGAACGCATCTTCGACCTCGCCCAGGAATTCGACGTCGACGTCGATCTCCATCTCGATTTCGATCTCGATCCCTCCTGGTGGCATCTCGACGAGGTCTGCCGGCAGACCGAGCGGCGCAACTACGGCGGACGCGTCGCGATCGGCCATGCCACAAAACTCTCGGCCTTGCCGCCGGAGCGGCTGAAAGCCGCCACCGCGCAGCTGGCAAAGGCCGGCGTTGCCGTCACCGTACTGCCCGCGACCGATCTCTATCTGATGGGGCGCGAGGCCACCCACAATGCACCGCGCGGACTGACGCTCGCCCACAAGCTCGCAGGCGACGGCGTGCTGTGCTCGGTCGCCACCAACAACGTGCTCAATCCCTTCACGCCCTTTGGCGATGCCTCGCTGCTGCGGATGGCGAATTTCTATGCCAACGTCGCGCATGCCTCGGTGAGCGATTTCGACACCTGCCTCGATCTCGTCACCGAACTGCCGGCGCGGCTGATGAACCTCGGCGATTACGGCCTCAAGGTCGGCAATCCCGCCGATCTCATCGTGCTCGATACCAAGGACAGCCGTTTTGCCATCGCCGAGTTGCCGGACATCGTGATGGGCTTCAAGGCTGGCCGCCAAACGTTCGAGCGGCCCCGGCCTACGCTGTTCCGTCCCAGGGATTGAACGGCGCCAAACGACCAACGGAGGAATAAGATGGCCTTCGACAAACTCTTCCTCAACGCGCGCTTCGACGGTGGCTCTCGCCATCACATCGCGGTCAAGGACGGCCGTATCGCCGCGATCACCCCCGTTGACGCGCCGCCGACCGGTATCGAGACGATCGACCTCAACAACGCCCTCGTCGTATCAGGCTTCGTCGAAGGCCACATCCATCTCGACACCAGCTTCTACGGCGACGCCTGGCGTCCCCACAAGCCGTGCACCAACGGATTCAACGTTCATGAGCGCGTCGCCTTCCAGGCGCAAAACATGGCCGAAGCCGCGCCGATGGATGTGCGTGCGCGCAACCAGCTCGATCTCTGCATCGCCCACGGCACCACGCAGATGCGCAGTCATGTCATGGTCGACGGCTCGGTCGGCCTGAAATCACTCGAGACGATTCTTCGCGTACGCGAAGAGTACAAGGGCCTGATCGACATCCAGCTCGTCGCCTTCCCCCAGAGCGGAGTTCTGGCGAGCCCGGGCACGCCGCAATTGCTGGACGAAGCGATCAGTCTGGGCGCCGACCTCGTCGGCGGGCTCGATCCCGCAAGCTTCGATCGCGATGTCGAGAAGCATCTCGACGTCGTGTTCGGTGTCGCCAGCAAGCACGGCGTCGATGTCGACATCCACCTGCACGACATGGGCACGCTCGGCGCCTTCGAGATCGAGCAGATCGCGGCGCGCACGCGCGCGCTCGGCATGGAGGGACATGTTGCCGTCAGCCACGCCTATGGGCTCGGCGATATCCCGGCGGATTATCTCAAGACAATCGCCGATGTCCTCGCCCGCTCCGGCGTCGCGATCATGACCAATGCACCCGGCGCGCGGCCGTTTCCACCGATCCTCACGCTGCGCAATGCAGGCGTCACCGTGTTCAGCGGCAACGACAACATCCGCGATTCCTGGTGGCCCTATGGCGACGGCGACATGCTGCGCCGGGCGACCACGCTCGGCTATCGCTCGGGCTTCAACATCGACGCGGAACTGCGCGCCGCATTCGACGTCGTCACCGCATCCGGCGCCAAGGCGCTGCGACTCGAGGGCTATGGTCTGCGGGTCGGCGCCAAGGCCGATTTCGTCACGCTGAACGCGGAACACGTGCCGGAGGCAGTGGTTGCGGTGCCCCAGTCCCGCGCTGTCTACAAGGCAGGTATGCTCGTTGCCGCCAATGGTACGATTGTCGGGAAGGCTAACTGACCGCAGGGCCTTTCAGCCCGATTTGCCGTCGATTCATGCCGAAATCCCGAGTCCGGTAGAATCCCGGACCGTAGCCCCAACGCGTTGCGGTAAGGGTCCGGTAATCTTACTAAGACCGTGCACTGACCATCGGCGTTCACGGGGAGTTTGGTTATGTTCAGCGCATTCAGCAGCATCGATTATCAGTCTATACGGGCCAGCACGCCCGCCGAAACGGCCGTCAAGCGGCTGAGTGGGATCGGTGAAGTCCTGTCGAGCCTCGACATCTCGGCCATCCATACGTCGAGCGATATGGCCCGCGCCCTCTGGACGCTCGACACCGCCGACAAGTGCATTCGCATGATCCTGAGCGAGTTCAGGACCGAGCGCACCAAGGACGTCGTCCGCCAAGCCGAAAGCCTGATCGATCTGATCGAGGCTGCCCGTGACGAAGTCTCCAGCTATCGCGGCGACAGCAGGGTCCTGAGCTGAACGCGTTCAGCGTCAGCGCTTGATCCTCGCCAGGATCCGGTCCGCCTCGGTGCGCCAGTCGGCGCTGCGGGCGAATTCCTTGGTACCCTTCGGTCCGAACAAGCCTTCATCGGCGAGATCAGCCACCCAGGCCTGACGCTCGGCCGTGCCCTGAGCCGACCACGGCGTCAGCCCAGCTTCCCGCACGGTCTCGGCGACCTCTCGCACCTCCTCGGCACGGCGGCGGCCGTGCTTGATCACGCGCTGGAAGAAATAGGCGCCCTGCTTCTCCCAATTGATCGTGGGGAAGGTTTCCGCCAGCGAAGCCAGCACCGCATCCTCGACGCCATAGGCGCGCGCGGTGGTGAAGCTCTCGATGACCATGGCTTCCAGACCCTTGATCATGATGCTGCGGCACATCTTCACCGCCGAGGACACGCCGAGCTTGTCGCTGGCAACCTTCGCAGCAAAGCCGATCGCGTTCAGCAGCGGCTCCAGCTCCTTCGCGCCGGGGCCGCCAAGCAGCAGCGGCACCTTGATGCGATACGGCGGCACCGAGGTCATCACGGCGCCCTCGACATAGCGTCCGGCAGCGCCGTCGATCAGTGCCGCGGCGCGCTGCTTGGCGCCGGGCGAGGCTGAATTGAAATCGAGGAACCAGGTGCCCTGGTTGATCGCGGCGGCGCAGGCCTTTGCGACCGGAACGGCCTGGCTCGCCGTGACGGCTGAGATGACGAAATCGGATTTCGCAGTCAGCTCGGCGTGAGAGGCCGCCAGCGCAACGCCGAATTTCGCCGCGTGCTCTTTCAGGGACGCGCCCTGCTCGGTCCCGAGCTTGATGTCGTAGGCCGAGACCTTGATGTCCTGCTGCCGAAGATCCTCGGCCAGAATCCGGCCGACCTCGCCATAGCCGACCAGACCGATCTGCCAGCGCCTGGGATTGTCAGCCATCAGTTCAATCCTCGTGTCGTCTCGTCGAACAGCTCCTCGACCGCGTAGCGGCGCGGGATCAGCGCCTGCTGGAATGCGTAGTCGACGATCAGTTCCAACGGCTTCCTGTTGGCCTCGATCCCGAACGGCACGAGGTCAGGCGTCGCCGCGGGCCCCACCTGCGTCTTGTTCTGCTTGAGCAGATCATAAACGCCCGCAACCACATCGGGGCGCGATTTTGCCAGTTTCTCGGTCACGACCACGAGATGATTGACCGGCACGACGCCGCGGCGCGCGTACCATCTTGCGGCCTCCGCGGCCGGATCGGGAAACAGCGACTTCAGCTTGGGATTATCCGACGTCTCGCCGAGGACGGCATCAAGCTCGCCGTCGAGCAGCATCTGCAGGACTTTCTTGTCCTTCGGCGCACGCTCTGTGGTGTCGACATATTCGGCGACGTGCGGGTCCTCGAACGTCACCCATTTGATCTTGTCGAGGTTGACGCCGTAGTCGTTGGCGAGGATGCCCCTGATCCAGGCACCGGTCGTGGTCGTAAAGGAGCGGATACCGACGCGCTTGCCTTCGAGATCGGACGGGCCGAGCGTTCCATGCGCGGGGTTGTACAGCGCGTAGGAATGCTGGAAGCGGCCGAGCATGGTCGCCGGCAGCAGAACCAGCGGCTTGCCGTGCGCTTTCGCCATCAGATAGGTGACGATCGCCATCTCGCAGACGTCGAAGGCCTGCTCGCGCACCATTGGCTTGAACGCCGTGTTGGTCGGCGTGTATTCGATGAAGTCGAGGTCGAAAAGGTCGGAGCGAAGCTCGCCGCTCTTCACCGCCAGCACATGGGGATGGCTGCCGAGCACGGCCTTCAGCTTGAGACGATCCATCCGCCCGCTCCGCTTCTCTTGTCCCGCTCAGACGTCCTCGGGATTGTCGACATAGACGAGCCCGGCCTTCGCCAGCGCCTCGCGCATGCTGTACATATCGAGGCCGAGCTCGCCCGAGCCAAGCCGCTTGCGCTTGCCGCCTTCGTCCGCGTTGCGCTTCTTCGCCTTCTCGGCGACCTCGGCCGCATAGCGCTTCGGCACCACCACGACGCCGTCGTCATCGGCGACGACGATGTCGCCGGGATCGACATTGACGCCGGCGCAGACCACGGGGATGTTGACCGAGCCGAGCGTGGCCTTGACCGTGCCCTTGGCCGAGACCGCGCGCGACCACACCGGAAAGTTCATCGCGTGCAGCGCCTTGACGTCGCGGCAGCCGGCATCGATGATCAGCCCCTGCACGCCGCGGGCCTGGAGCGAGGTGGCGAGCAGCTCGCCGAACATGCCGTCGGTGTTGTCGGTGGTGCAGCCGACGACGAGGATGTCCCCTTTCTTGCACTGCTCGACCGCGACGTGGATCATCCAGTTGTCGCCGGGCTGCGCTAGCACGGTCACCGCGGGGCCGGCAATCGACGCGCCCGCCCAGACGGGCCGCAAGTAAGGCTTCATCAGGCCGATACGGCCATAGGCCTCGTGCACGGTCGAGACGCCGTATTCCGCCATACCGGCGGGATCGGCACGCTTGATGTTGCGAACGACGACGGGCTTCATGCCAGCTCCTCCGCAACCGTCGGGAACAGGCGCTGGTACGCTTCGCCATAGGTCATGGGCACGCCGGTGTTGCGGCTGCCCTGGATGCCGCGGTTGAGCGCGACGCGCTCGTAATAGCCCCAAAGGTGCTTTTGCGCGGCGAGGATCTGGAACGCCTCGTACTTCTCCTTCCAGACCTCGTCGATCTTGAGCAGCAGGTCCGGCTTGTAATTGCACTGCTCTGGCTGGTGCGGCTCGAACAGGAACACGGGCGGCGCGGAGTATTTGTACTGCGCGCCGGGCTTGTGGCCCATCGCCTGCGCGACCACGCGGGTCTCCTGCGCGAAATGCGCCGCGTTCGGATGGTCGAAATTATAGGGATCTTCCAGCGCGTGAGTCAGCACGAAGCTCGGATTGAGCTCGCGGTAGATGTCGATCATGCGGTCGAAATGCGCCTCGGTGAGCTTGAGCGGATAATCGCCGCAGTCGAAGAACTCGATCTCGGCACCGAGCAGTTTTGCCGCGCGCTCCGCCTCGTCCTTGCGGCCGGCCTTGACCGATTCCAGCGTCGCGCCCTTCTCCTTCCAGGCGAACTGGCTTTCGCCGCGCTCGCCGAAGGACATGCAGACGATCTTCATGCGATAGCCCTTCTTCGCATGCAGCGCGATGGCACCTCCAGCGCGCCAGACGAAGTCTCCGGGATGTGCGGTGACCACGAGACCTGTTTTCATGGGAGAACTCCCCTCTTTCGTTCGCAAGTATCATAAGCTTCCTGCCTCACGCAGGAAGCCAATTCATCAGGCGGTGATGGCCGCAGGTTCCTCGCCGTCGAGCACGCGCCGCAAGCGCTCGCTGTCGAGCGCGCCTTCCCATTTGGCAATCGCGATGGTCGCAACCGCGTTCCCGATCAGATTGGTCGGCGTCAATCCTTGCGACATCAGGCGGTGGATGCCGAGCACCAGCGCGACGCTGGTCACCGGAATGCTGCCGGTCGCCGACAGCGTCGCCGCCAGCACGACGAAGGCGGCGCCCGCGATGCCCGCGGCGCCCTTGGAGGTCACGAGCAGGATCAACAGCAGCTCGACCTGCTCTGCAAGCCCGAACGGCGTGTTGGTTGCCTGCGCCAGGAAGACCGAGGCCGCAGCGAGATAGAGGCACGTCCCGTCGAGATTGAAGGAATAGCCTGTCGGGATCACCAGCCCGACCACGCTCTTCTCGCAGCCCGCCTTCTCCAGCTTGGTCAGCATCCGCGGCAGCACCGTCTCGGACGACGTCGTGGCGATGCAGATCAGCAGCTCTTCCCAGATGTAGCGGATCAGCTTGAGCAGCGAGAAGCCGCAGAGCCGCGCGACGGGACCGAGCGCGACGATAATGAAGATCACGCAGGTCAGGTAGAAGCCGCCCAAGAGCTTGCCGAGCGAGGCCAGCGAGCCGACGCCGAACTTGCCGACCGTGAACGCGATGGCCCCGAATGCGCCGATCGGCGCCGCCCACATCACGAAGCCGACGACGGCGAACACCATCTTGGCGGCGATGTCGATCAGATGGACCAGCGGCGCGGCGCGCTCGCCGAGCTGCACCAGCGCGAAGCCGCACATCACGGAGATAAAGAGCACCTGGAGGATATTGCCCTCGGCAAAGGCGCCGATGAACGTGGCAGGCACGATGTTGAGGAGAAACGGCACGAAGCCGATGACGCTGGTCTGCTTGACATAGGGCTCGATCGCGCTGGCATTGATGCTGGCGGGATCGATGTTCATGCCGACGCCGGGCTTGAGCAGGTTCACCGCGACCAGACCGATGATCAGCGCGATTGTGGTCATGATCTCGAAATAGACGATCGCCTTCACCGCGACGCGCCCTACCCGCGCCATGTCGGCCATATGCGCGATGCCGTGCACGACGGTGCAGAAGATGATCGGCGCGATCAGCATCCGGATCGCCTTGATGAAGGCGTCCCCGAGCGGCTGCATCTTGGCGCCCGCCTCCGGGTTTACGATCCCAAGCGCGATGCCGGCCGCCATGGCGATGAGCACCTGGATCCAGAGCTCCTTCCACCAGGCACGGCCGCGCGGCTTGTCGATCGCGAGCGCCGTCATTGGTCGAACTCGAACAGACGCGCGGGATTGTCGACGAGAATCTTCTGCTGGAACTCCGGCTCCGGCGCGAACAGCGGGATCAAATCGACGAGGTCGCCGTCATTCGGCATCGCCTTGACATTGGGATGCGGCCAGTCGGTGCCCCAGATGACGCGCTCAGGCGCGGTCTCGACGATCTTACGCGCGAACGGCACGGCATCGGTGAATGGCGGGCCGCTGGAGGACACCCGCTCCGAGCCACAGATCTTGACCCAGCACTTCTCGTCGCGCTGCATCAGCTCGATCAGGATCTTGAACGGCAGCTGGTCGAGCCCTTCGGACGCCTTCACCCGGCCCATATGGTCGATGGTGTAGCTCAGCGGCAGCCTCGTCAGCATGTCCGCATATTCAGGCAGGTCGATCGCGTCGAAATGCAGGTCGATGTGCCAGCCGAGCGGCGCGACCATCGCGATGATGCGGTCGAACACACGCTTGTCGGGAACGCCGCCGAGATGGCGGACGAAGTTGAAGCGGCAGCCGCGGAAGCCGCCCTCGTGCAGCACGCGAAGCTCACGTTCGGTGATGCTGTCGTCGATGTTCGCGACCGCGCGATAGGCCCCATTGCTCTGCGCGATGGCATCCAGCGCGACCGTGTTGTCGGTGCCATGCACGCTGGCATTGACGATGACCGCACGCTCCACGCCGAGCTTGGCGTGCAGGATGCGGAAATCCTCCAGCGGCGCGTCCGGCGGCGTGTAGGAACGGTCAGGCGCGTAAGGGTACTTCGCGCCGGGGCCGAAGATGTGGCAATGCGCATCGCACGACAGCTTCGGCAGCTTGAATTTCGGCGTACGCGTGTTGGGATCCGGGGGCGGGATGGTCGGTGTGTACATCATATTCATCAGCTGAACTTGAACAGGCGCGCCGGATTGTCGACCAGCAGCTTCTGCCGGACCTTTGCGTCGGGCGCATAGAGCGGGATCAAATCGACAAGATCGCCGTCATTCGGCATGACCTTGACGTTGGGGTGCGGCCAGTCGGTGCCCCAGATGACACGATCGGGCGCGTTGTCGATCAGGGCCTTGGCGAACGGCACCGCATCGTGGAAGGGCTTGCCGGCGGCGGAGGCGCGCTCCAGGCCCGTGATCTTGACCCAGCACTTCTCGTCCTTCTTCTGGAGATCAAGCAGCGCGGTGAAGCCGGGATCATCAAGCCCCTTCCCCGCCTGCACCGTGCCCATGTGATCGATCACGTAGGGCGTCGGCAGCGCGGTGAGAACAGGCGCAAATTCAGCGATCGTGCCGGGCTCGAAATAGACGTCGATATGCCAGCCGAGTTCGGCGACGCGATGCACGATGCGCTGGAATTTCGTCATGTCGCCGACGCCGCCGAGGCGCTTGAGGAAGGCGAAACGGCAGCCGCAGATACCGCCCTTGTCGAGCGCCGCAAGCTCCTTCTCGGCCATCTCGTCATTGACGTTGGCAATGCCCTTGTAGGTGCCCTCGCTCTGGGCGATGGCATCGGTAACGACGCGGTTGTCGGTGCCATGCACGGTGGCATTGACGATGACGCAGCGCTCGACGCCGATCTTCTGGTGCACGCTGCGGAACGTCTCCAGCGGCGCATCAGCGGTGTTGTAGGGGCGCTTCTCGGCATAGGGATAACGCGACGCCGGCCCGAAGATGTGGGTATGGCTGTCGCAGGACTTTGGCGGCAGCTTGAACGACGGTGTCTTGGGATTCGGGTCCGGCGGCTCGATCGTCGGGATCGCTTTGGGCTCGGCCGACTGCGCATGCGCTTCGCTAGCGAACGCGGCACCGGCCAATCCGGTCAGGAGATGCAAACACTCACGCCTGTTCATTTCCTAAAGCACCCTGTCACATGGTCCGCTTGCGAGCGAAAGCGCCGTTGCGCGCCTTCTCCCGGGCGGTTTCTTTAAGTCTTGCTGCTGACGACCGGCCGTCGCTTCGCCGGTACGGCCTGGTCGAGCGCCGGCGCCTGGAATGCGGCGACGGTCGCCTGCACCAATTGCTCGATGGCGCTGGCGGCATCGCTGCCATCGGCCTCGCCCCGCGACAGGCGCGAGACGCGGTCCGGCGTCACCAGCGAATAATAGAGTGCGCCGAGCAGGAAATGGCTGCGCCAGACGATGTCGGTGCGAGGGACGTGCGGCAGGCTTTCGTGAACCGCATCGATGAAGGCGTGGCTGGTGTCGTCAAAGGTCTGCGCGATGATTTTTCGCGCGACCTCGTTACCTTCGGCCGACATCACGGCGCGCAGCCGCGTAAAACGCGCCCCGCCTCCGGCAAGATCGCTGCCCGAGGTGAAGGCCGGGACCACGTAGGCCCGCACAACCGCTTCCAACCGGTCCTGGAGATCGCGCACGCGCTTGGCGGCGGCGAGCAGCTCGGAACGGCGCAAATTCATCGGCCCGCAATGCCGCCGGTAGATCTCCAGCAGCAGGCCGTCCTTGGTCTTGAAATGATAGGTCACGCTGCCGGGATTAGCGCCGGCCGCCTGTGCGATGTCGCGCACCGAGACGGCATTGAAGCCGTTGGTGGCAAACAGCTCCTCGGCCGCGGCGAGGATCGCCTCGCGCATGTTCGGCTTGCGGGCCGTTTCCTTGCTGGTGGGCTTGCGTACCATGTGATTTGTACTATCGTACAAAAGATCAGGTCTCGTCAACAAAAACCATGGGCGACGTCCGGGGTGGCCGAGAGACCGCCACAACGACGGAAACGCCCTCAAGGAGTGCTGGGAAATGCTGGGTTTCAACACAATGATCGGCCGCCTCGCGGTCGGTGCAGGCTTGCTGCTGGCGGCGAACGTCGCACAGGCCGCCGATAACTATCCGAGCAAGCCGGTCCACATCCTCGTGCCCTATGCGGCCGGCGGTGCGGTCGACGTGCTCGCGCGCACGCTGGGCCAGGCGCTGGCGAAGACCTGGGGCCAGCAGCCGGTGATCGACAACCGTCCCGGCGCCGGCGGCATCGTCGCCTCGCAGACGCTGGCGCAGGCCGCGCCCGACGGCTACACGCTGATCCTGGTCGCCAGCGGTCATCCGCTCAACCAGTTCATCTATCCGAGCGTGCCCTACGACACGTTCAAGGATTTCACCGCGATCACCGAAGTCGCCTCCTCGCCGCTCGCGATCGTGGTCGCCAAGGACAGTCCCTACAAGACGCTCGGCGACCTGCTGGCCGCCGCGAAGAAGGAGCCGGACAAGCTCTCCTACGGCATGTCCGGCAACGGCACCTCCGCGCATCTTGCCGGCGAGCTGCTCAAATACATGTCGGGCACCAAGATCGTCGCGATCCCCTACAAGGGCGGCGCACCGGCGCTGACCGCGGTGATCGCCGGCGACATTCCGCTCAGCATCAATCCGCTCGCGGAAGCCATCAGCCAGCTCGAAGGCGGTCCGGTGCGCGCGCTCGCGGTGACCTCGGCCGAGCGCTCCAAGGCCCTGCCTGATGTTCCGACCATCGCCGAGGCGGGCGTATCAGGCTACGACGTCTCGGTCTGGTGGGGCGTGCTTGGCCCGGCAAAAATGCCGCCGGAGATCGTGGCCAAGCTCGAGACCGACTTGAAGGCGGCGCTGCAGGACCCGAACGTGCTGTCGACACTCGGCAAGATCGGCGCAGCGCCGGTCGGCTCCTCCGCCAAGGACTTTGACGCCTACATGCGTGCCGAGGCGACCAAATGGGAGCCGGTGCTGAAAGCCGCCAACATCCGAGCACAGTGAGGCTCTTCATATGAGGACCTCGTCCGGGCGCATTGCGCGCGCAGCCCTCCTTGCGGCTGTAGTCATCAGTCTCATCGGCGCGCCCGCGCGCGCCGATGGCGAAGCAAAACTGCTGGCGCCGAGCGGCACCTTGCGCGTCGGCATCTATCCGGGCAGCCCGACCTCGATGGTGACAGATGCCGCCGGCACGCCGCACGGCCTCGCCTACGATCTCGGCGGCGAGCTGGCAAAACGGCTCGGCGTTGGCATCGACTATGTCAGGTTCCAGCGCGTCGCCGACATCGTCACCGCGATCCACGACGGCCAGGTCGATTTCACCGTGACCAACGCGACGCCGGCCCGCGCGGGCGAGGTCACGTTCACCCAGCCTGTGCTCGCGATCGAGCTAGGTTTTCTCGTCGCGGCGAATTCGCCGATCGGCAAGATCGAGGATATCGACAAGCCCGGCGTCAAGATCGGCGTCACCAAGGGCTCGACCTCAGAACGGACGCTGCCCGCAAAATTCAGGAACGCCACCATCGTTCCCGCCGAAAGCGTCAAGGTCGCCATCGCCATGTTCGGTCGTGGCGAGATCGACCTTTACGCGACCAACAAGCCGACGCTGTTCGAAATGTCCGACCAGATGCCGGGGGCAAGAATTCTCGACGGCAATTGGGGCGCCGAGCATATGGCCATCGCGATCCCCAAAGGACGCGAGGACGCCCTTCCCCTGCTCAACCGCTTCGTGGCGGAGGAGCAGTCATCCGGCGCGCTGGACACGATCCAGCAGCAGGCCGGCCTCCGCGGCGCGACCAAGGCGACGCGCGAATAGGTCTCAATTCGCCGCTGGCTCTGCGGTCCGCCAGACGATGTCCGGCGGATCGCGGAAGGCGAAGCGAACGAGATGCCGCTCGACAACGCCTTCGACCTGCACAAGCAGGTCCGCATTCTCGGCCTCCACTTTCAGCGTGAGCCTGTCGCCCGTAGCCTCCAGCCGGCACGTGCCCATCGAAAACGGGATCGTGCCCTGCTCCGGCGTGAAGTCCACCGCCAGCTTGTGCGCAAAATGCTTGCACAGCTGCTGGAGGTAGATGCTGGGCCGCTCGGTGGTGATCTCTGCCACGGAATGATTCATGATGGCCCTTTCAGGCGATTTGGTCCGATCCTCGGCTTGCCGGATCAGCCAGGCGGCTAGTATCTTTCCAGCAAGCTATTCGCAGCTGACGATGCCGTGAGAGACCGATGATGATGCCGCCGCCCGTTGACCCTACCATGCGCCCGGTTGAGCGGGCGGACGGGCAATTGCGGTGCCCTCACCGGAATTCGTCGCCGCACTGGTCGGCACGGCGCCGTAGGCCTGCCGCACGGACGCCTGCTTCGTGGTCTTGGCCGCAACGCCCGCCCTGGTCTGGCCACTCGCGGCGAAAGCCGCGGGCGCTGCGAGGATCGCCGCCGCGGTCAGCGTCAAGGTCAGATATCGCTTCAACATCGATCGTCTCCATTTTAGCAACAACCTTCCCGCTCGCGCGCTGGCCCACAGCGCGCGTCGGGTCGGTTTCACAAACCTGCCGGCCGGCAATCGCCGACCATTTATCTTACTAGAAAGATACATCCCAACTATCTTTCTGGCAAGACATCTGCGCATGAACTCTTCGTAAGGAGGCCCGTCCATGACCGAACCGCGCTATCCCGCGGACAAGCTCCTCGCCATCAAGAAGAAGCATTGGCCGGAATCCGTCACGCCTGTCGGCGAGATGATGGTGCGGGTCTATCGCCTCAACAGCCTGATGCGCGACAGCGTGGCCCAGCAGATCGCCGCGCACGATTTGTCGTTCATGGAGTTCGAGGTCCTGATCACGCTGCGCGGCGTTGCCCCGCCCTATGAGATGATCCCGACGGAGCTCTATCCGGCGATCCTGATTTCATCGGGCGGGCTGACCAAGGTGCTCAATTCCTTGCAGAAGCGCGGACTGATCACGCGAGCGGAGGACAGTGCCGACAAACGCAGCAAGCCGGTGCGGCTGACCGCCAAGGGACGAACCCTCGCCGAACGCGTGATGGCAGAGGTACTGGAGTCGGGCGAGAAAATGATTCTCGGCGGGCTCTCGGAGTCCGAAGTCGAACGCGCCACCCGGCTGCTGCACAAGCTGCTGGTGACACTCGAACCTGCGAATGACTAGCATTCGCCGACATTGCTGCGATGTGCGTCACCTCCGTTTGCTGCAAATCAACGCAACAACATGGACGAAGCGTCATTTGTCTTCGGAGCCGCGCTGGGCGACGAAAGCGTGAGATCGCCGGAGACCGAGAATGAGCAAATCCTTGTTGTTGACACTGCATCGCTGGATCACGCTGGTCTTCGCCCTCCCCCTGCTCGCGATCATCGTCACCGGACTGATCCTGTCCTTCGAGCCGCTGGTGCAGGTCAGTGGCATCGGCGGGCCGGCGCTCGACGCCGGGCGCGTCGTCGAGCTGGTGAAGCGATATGACCCGGATGGCAAGGCGCGCGGGCTTTCGATCAATGCCGGCAGCCAGCGCATGACGCTGCAAGGCGCGGCTGTCCCGGCGATCGACCTTGCAACCGGCGAACCCGCGGCCGCAGGCTCGGGCCTGTCCGATCTCTTTCGGTGGGCCCGTGTCACGCATGAACGGCTGCTCGGCCAGGCATGGCTGGTGACGAGCTCGACCATCGCCATGGTGGTGCTGATGGTGCTCGGCATTCTCATGGGACTGCCACGGCTGCGCAACACGCTCTCCGGGTGGCACAAGGGCACCGCGTGGTTCGCGCTGCCGCTGATCCTGCTGAGCCCGCTGACCGGCCTGTGCATGGCGTTCGGCCTGACCTTTCAGAGCGGCTCCGTTCCAGCCGGCGGCCGTCCCGTCGCCCTGCCCGACGCCGTTCGCATGGTCGCAGCCTCCCATGACCTCTCGCATGCGATCTCGATCGGCGTGCGCGGCGGTCGCGTGATGGCCCGAATCTACGAGGAGGGAGAACTGCGCGCCTACACGGTCAATTCCAGCGGAGTCACACCGCTGCCGCGCAACTGGCCGCGCTTGATCCACGAGGGCAACTGGTCGGCCCTGATCGCTTCGCCCCTCAATGTCGTGACGTCAATTGCACTGCTGACGCTGCTGTCCACCGGCCTGCTGATCTGGGCGCGGCGAAAGCTGCGCAAGCCGCGGCGTCACGCCGGCGGACAGGCCGCGGTGATCGGAGCGGCCTAGCGCCCGGCCGCGTTCAATTGCGTGCGCGCGCCCGCACCTTGTCCGGCGGCGTGACGCCCCGCAGGAAATCCGCGTCATCGTTGCCCGAAAGAATCAGGATCGCGCGCTCGCGCGGCAGCGCTTCGGGCATCTCGTCGCGGATGAAGGCGATGAGCTTCTCTCTCATCTCGCAGCGCAGATCCCAGGATTGCGGTGCGTTTCGCGCGCTGACCAGCGCACGCAGCTCGATCGTGCGCGAATCCGCGTCGATCACCTGGAGATTGACCACCGCGCCGTCCCACAATTGGGACTCCTTCACGGCCCCTTCGAGCCAGCGCCGGATCCGCGGCACGTCGGCGCGGTAATCGACATGGAGCGCGATGACCCCGATCAGCGATGCAGTGTCGCGGGTCCAGTTCTGGAACGGCTGTTCGATGAAGTAGGACAGCGGCACCACCATGCGGCGCCAGTCCCACAGCCGGATCACGACGTAGGTCGCGGCGATGTCCTCGACCCAGCCCCACTCGTTCTCGATGATCACGGCATCCTCGATCCGGATCGGCTGGGTGATCGCGATCTGCAAACCGGCGATCAGATTGCTGAGCAGCGGCCGTGCGGCGAGACCGACGATGATACCGGCGGCACCGGCGGAGGCGAACAGGCTGACGCCATACTGCCTGACCGAGTCGAACGTCATCAGCGCCGTTGAGACCGTGATGATGACGATGATGATGTCGGCGACGCGCTTGAACACACGCACTTGCGTGACGTGCTTGCGCGCGACGAAATTCTCGGTGACGTCGCGAAAATTCTGCAAATAGCGCGCCGCGCTCATGTCGACGACCCGGATCGAGATCCAGCCGATCAGCGCGATGAAGGCGACCACGAACAGGTTCGTCAGCGGCGTGCGGAACGCGTTGTCGAGCGGCGCGAGCGGCAGCACCAGCGCGACGGCGGCAAGACACAGCGCCAGCTGGGCCGGGCCGGACGTGCGCTCTATAAACACGCTCAGCAGCGGAAGCCGGGTTCCGAAGGCGCGGTTGAGCAGCCAGACCGCGAGGCGATAGAACGCCAGCGCAAGCAGAATCGCCCCCGCGACCAGGCTGAGCCCGACGAACCATGACGGTATCCATCCGAACATCTTGTCGATGTCGGCCATGACGGCCTGCCAATTCATTGAAGTCCCCGCATTTCCATTCGCGTCTCAACGCGCTGCGGCGGGCTTCGCTCCCCCGCTCGGTGCAATGCAGCATCCCTCTGGTGCAACCGTCGCCGAACTGCGCTATTCCTAGGCAGTCATGACTCGCCGTACCGGCAGCGCCGATCTTCCACTCCACACCGGCCGGGTTCCGCCCTGGCTCGCCACCCGCATGTCTTCGCTCGGGGCGATCGTCACGCAGGCGATCGTGCATCATTACGGCCGCGATGCGTTCCTCCAGCGCCTGTCGCATCCGTTCTGGTTCCAGTCGTTCGGCGCCGTGATGGGGATGGACTGGCATTCCTCGGGCATCACGACCTCCGTGATCGGCGCGCTCAAGCGCGGACTCGGCCCGCTCCAGGACGAGCTCGGCATCTATGTCTGCGGGGGCCGCGGCCAGCATTCGCGCAAGACGCCGGACGAGCTGTTGCAGCTCGGCGACCGCGTCGGCTTCGACGGCGCACGGCTCACGCGCGCCAGCCGGCTGGTGGCGAAGGTGGACAGCGCAGCCGTGCAGGACGGTTTTGATCTCTATCTCCACGGCTTCTTCGTCGCCGCCGACGCCAAATGGACGGTGGTGCAGCAGGGCATGAACGGCGACAAGCGGCAGGCCCGCCGCTATCACTGGCATTCGGAGTCGCTGACGAGTTTCGTCGATACGCCGCACAGCGCGATCGACGGCCCGCAGCAGGGCGAGATCGTCAATCTCACCGACCACCGCGCCGATGTCTCGCGCACCGCGCAGCTCGAGCTCCTGACCGATCTCGGTCCCGATCGCATTCTCACCGAATTCGAGCGGCTCACGGGGACTGCGCCGGAGCCGGCGCAGGGCATGCTGCCGCACCTCATCATGCCCGCGCATCACGATGTCAGGCCGAAGGACGTGTTCGCACGCCGCCTGCACGGCACGCTCGCGGCCGCCGCCGAGCGCGGCCCGGTCGACTTTCCGGAATTGCTGCTGACATCAGGCGTCGGCGCGCGCACCGTGCGCTCGCTGGCGATGGTCGCGGAGGTGGTGCACGGTGCGCCCTATCGCTTCAACGATCCCGCGCGGTTCTCGCTCGCCCATGGCGGCAAGGACCGGCATCCCTACCCCGTCCCGATCAAGGTCTACGATGAGACCATTCGCGTGCTGAAGGGCGCGATCCAGAGCGCAAAGCTCGGACGCGAGGAAGAGATGCAGGCGATCAGGCGCCTCGACGACCAGGCGCGGCGGCTGGAGCGCACTGCGAGCGGACCGTCTGTCGAGACCTACATCGCGGGAGAACGTGCCGTATCGCCGGAGCTTGATGGCCGCTCCGTCTTCGGCTGGGAGCGCGATCTCGCCTCAGGGAAATTGACGGGCTGACCATCCGAAGCAACGACCGGCAGCTTCGCAATCATGCGAATTCCCGGACGCTTGCGCCAGTGAATCTGCGAGGCATCGACCGCAAGACCAAGCCGCGGCCAGCGCGTGAACAAGGCCTGGAGCGCGCAAGTCGCCTCGATCCGCGCGAGCTGATGCCCGAGGCAGAAATGGATGCCTGTGCCGAAGGACAAATGGCGATTGGGCTTGCGTTCGAGGTCCATCCGCTCCGGCTGGTCATGCACGGCCGGATCCATGTTCGCCGCGGCCAGCATGACCATGACGCGATCGCCCTTCTTCAGCCGCACACCTTCCAGCTCGATGTCCCGCCGCACATGGCGCGGCTTTGAAAACTGCACCGGCGAGACGAAACGCAAGAACTCCTCGACGGCGAGCGAGGCGCGGCTCCAGTCCTGCTCCAGCCAGTCGCGCAAGCCGGGATTCCTGAGCAGCTCGAAGACCGAGCCGCTGATGAGATGCGTGGTGGTTTCGGAGCCCGCCGCGAGCAGCAGGAACACCATCGCCACCATCTCGTCCGGCCTGATCTGACCGCCCTCGCGCTCGACCTGGACCAGCTCCGCGATCAGTCCCTCGCCGCCCTGCTCCCGCGCGAGCTGCAGCTGCTGTTCGAGATAGTCGCGCATCTTGCGGAACGCGAACAGCAGCCGCAGGAAGCTGACCATATTCGTCAGCGACGACATCGCATTGGCCCATGCGATGAATTTCGGGCGGTCAGCCATCGGCAGGCCGAGAAGCTCCGAGATCACCGCCAGCGGCAGGATGCGCGCATAGCGCGCGACGAGATCGGCCGGGCTTCCATTCTCGAACAGTCTTGAGGCAAGGTCATCGGCGATGGCGCGAATGCGCGGCTCCATCGCCACGATCGCGCGGCGGCGAAAGGCCTCGTCCACGATGCTGCGCAGCCGCGTGTGATCAGGCTCGTCCATCGTCAGCATGTTGTTGGCGATGGTCGTGACGAGCTTCGGCATCCACCAGCGCAGGCCGGCGACTCCGCCGCCTTCCTTGCGCAGCGTGAAGGTGGTGCTGTCCTTCAGGACCTGCGCCGTGGCGGCGTGGGTCGTGGTGATCCAGACATCGCCGACCAGAGGAAATCTCGTCGCGACCACGGGGCCGGACGCGCGCAACGCGGCGATGGCCTTGGGCGGATCGCGAAAGAAAGCCTCGCTGGTGAAATCGAGGCGCGGTGTCATGGGATCACCGGAATGGTTGGTGGCGCCTCAACCAGATGGGATGCGGCGGGCGCCCTGCAAGAGCCGGAACTCGCGTTCCGTCTGCCGCCAAAGACCTACCCCCGCCCTGGCGAGCGCGGGCCGGTCTTGCGCTGCTGCTGGCTGGTATAGGCGTCCCAATGGCTCCAGCTGCCGTTGCTGAGGCTCTGCAAATCGGTGCCGAGCGGACGTCGCGTGCGCTTGTCGTGATCGGCGATGGCCCGCTCGGACTGCGCGATCTTGCGCTTGAGGTCCCCGATGGCCTTCTGGGTCTGGCCGGTCCGCTTGGACGAGGCGATTTCGCCCATGGTGAAGCGCGCCGTCTCCAGCGCCTTCAACTCGGCGCGGTTCTTCTTCAACTGGACCCGGTGCCAGGCGATGTTGCTGTCGCTGTCCGCAACCATGTGGGAACTCCGCTGATTCGCACCCACAGTGTATCGCGCGCGGAATCGGCGCCGCAACGCCCGCCAAGCGGCGAAAATACGGTCTTCTTGCGCGAAAACTCCGCGTCTAGCGCTCGGCAAAAGCCTTTTCGACCACGAACTGGGCCGGCTCGCCGTGGTTGCCCTCGACGAAGCCACGCTCGCCCAGGAGCACGCGGGTGTCCGCGACCAGCGCCGGGCTGCCGCAGATCATGACGCGGTCATGGGCGGCTTCCAGCCCCGGCAGGCCGATATCGGCGAACAGCTTGCCCGAAGTGATGAGGTCGGTGATGCGGCCGCGGTTGCGGAAGGGGTCGCGGGTCACCGTCGGATAGTAGATCAGCTGGTTCTGGATGTACTCGCCGAGCATCTCGTCCTTCGGCAGGTGCTCGGTGATCATCTCGCCATAGGCGAGCTCCTTGACGTGGCGACAGCCGTGAAGCAGCACGACCTTCTCGAACCGCTCATAGGTCTCGGGGTCCTTGATCACGCTCAGGAACGGCGCGAGACCCGTGCCGGTGCCGATGAGGTAGAGGTTGCGGCCGTCTTCCAGATTGTCGATCACAAGCGTGCCGGTGGCCTTGCGGCTGACGATGATCTCGTCGCCTTCCTTCAAATGCTGAAGCCGCGAGGTCAGCGGGCCGTCTGGCACCTTGATCGAGAAGAATTCCAGCGTGTCCTCGTAATTGGCGCTGGCGACGCTGTAGGCCCGCAGCAGCGGCTTCTCGCCGACCTTGAGCCCGATCATGGTGAATTCGCCGTTGCGGAAGCGGAAGGTCGGGCTGCGGGTGGTCTTGAAGGAGAACAGCGTGTCGGTCCAGTGGTGGACGCTCAAAACGCTTTCCTGATTGAAATTGCTCATCTCACCTTCCCTGTCGCTTCCAATGCGGTTCCGAGGCGGGCAGCTATGCGTCGTTTGTATACGATCATTCGTATACTAATGAATAATCCGGCTTGATCCCGCGGTCAAGGCTGCCCAAGATCGGAAGCGTTGCAGTTAAGGACAAGGACCCCCCTCCATGGCGCATGACGCACCCCAGGCCACCGGACCCTCGAAGCTCGTGATCCGCAATATCGGCCTGATCCTGTCCGGCGCGCTGGAAAAGCCGATCCTGGACGGCGACACCATCGTCGCCGAGAACGGCAAGATCACCGCGATCGGCCGCTTCAAGGACGTCAACACCGAGGGCGCGACCACCATCGTCGAGGCCAACGGCACCACCGTCGCCCCCGGCCTGATCGACAGCCACGTCCACCCCGTCGCGGGCGACTGGACGCCGCGGCAGAACCAGATCGGCTGGATCGACAGCAATCTGCATGGCGGCGTCACCACCATGATCTCCGCCGGCGAAGTGCACATGCCCGGCCGCCCGCGCGACGTCGTCGGCCTCAAGGCCATGGCGATCTTCGCCCAGCGCGCGTTCTGGAATCTGCGCCCCGGCGGCGTGAAGGTCCATGCTGGCGCGCCCGTGATCGAATGCGAGATGGTCGAGGAGGACTTCAAGGAATTGGCCGCGGCCGGCGTCAAGCTGCTCGGTGAAGTCGGCCTCGGCGGCGTCAAGGACGGCCCCACCGCGCGAAAGATGGTCGGCTGGGCCCGCAAATACGGCATCCAGAGCACCATCCACACCGGCGGTCCCTCGATCCCCGGCTCCGGCCTGATCGACAAGGACGTGGTGCTGGAGGCCGACACCGACGTGGTCGGCCACATCAACGGCGGCCACACCGCGCTCCCCGACGACCAGATCCGCTGTATCTGCGAGGGCTGCAAGCGCGGGCTCGAGATCGTTCACAACGGCAATGAGCGCTCGGCCCTGTTCACGCTGCGCATCGCGCGCGAGATGGGCGATCTGCACCGGGTGATCCTCGGCACCGACGCGCCGGCCGGCTCCGGCGTGCAGCCGCTCGGAATCCTGCGCATGGTCTCGATGCTGTCCTCGCTCGGCGATCTGCCGGCCGAGCTCGCCTTTTGTCTCGCCACCGGCAACACCGCGCGGATGCGGCAGCTCGACTGCGGCCTGATCGAGGTCGGCCGCTCCGCCGATTTCGTCATCATGGACAAGGCGCAGCACTCGCCCGGCAAGACCATTCTGGAGAGCGTCCAGCTCGGCGACCTCCCCGGCATCGGCATGACCATCATCGACGGCATCGTGCGCACCCAGCGCAGCCGCAATACGCCGCCCGCCGGCAAGGTGCCGGAAATCGTGGCGAAGTGACGCAGCCGGAGCGGCGCGCCGCGCCGCGTCGGCTCTCGATGGCATTGAACAAGTCGCCGGCCTGCTGCGTCTAACGCAGGCAGCCCTCGGCGGCGGCAGTTCATTGCTGGACCATCGAGGGAAACATGAAAAACTCATCGCGGGTCGGTGCCGGCGTTGCCGGCGCGGTCGTCGGCTATATCGCGATCTTCGTGCTGTTTTCGGTCTTCGATCTGGGCAACCGGGCAGATCCGATTACATCGGGCCTGGTGGCCCTGTTCGTCTACTCCCCCATGGGCGCGATCGCCGGTGCTGTGCTTGCCAGCTGGCTGGTGACGCGTTCAGGCAACGCGGGCGACAAGGATGCAGACAATGGAGGCGTCGCGCGCAACAGCCTGAAGTCGCTCGGCATCGTCGTCCTGCTCTGCGCCGGCGGTATCGGCATTTACATTGCCTACGCCTATGCGACCGCGACGCCCTGGCTCAACCGGAACGGCGCCACTCCCTTGCTGGTGTTCGAGGTCAGGTTTCCGGCCGGCGTCACGCTACCGACGTCAGCCCAAGGCATCGCCATCGAATTGCAGACCGACCTCAACACCATGCCGGGCGAAGTGACCCCCGCGGCCTTCTACCGCGACGGGGACCAGCCCGTCATCGCAGGCACGGTTGAACTCGCGTTTCGCACCTCGCACCGGCAGCTCGCCGTCACACTCCAGGGCCAGCCGAGCCGGATCTATCCGATCGATCTGACGTCACGGGCGCCGCATACGCCGGAGTTCGGAACGTGGCGGCGGCTCACGGACGGCAGCGAGATTCGTTATCGCGCGAAATGGCCGGGCAAGACGTAAGAGATCAGCGCTTTTTCGCGATCTCACACCGCACATAGGTCTGGCGCTTGCCCTGCCCGACCGGGCTGTTGTCCATCACCAGCCTGCCGTCCGCTGCGATGGACACCCGCGGATTGGAGCGATACTTCTCGCCCTCGCCTTCGCAGGCGAGCTTCATTTTCCAGCCGAGCTTTCCGTCGGCGGTGATCTCGCTGGCGCGGCACCGCGTCTCGTACCAATAGAGGCGATTGCCGCCCTCGATGCTCATGCGGTTGGCGCTGTCCTGATCGCGGCAATCCTTCTTGGTCGAGGCCCAGAAGCCCTCATAGGGCTGCGCCGCCCAAGCGGGAGCGCATTCGCTTGCCAGCGCGGCAGCAAGACTTAAGGCTAATGCAAACCGCGTCGTCGCTCTCATGACGAAAAACCTCGATAAACCCTCATCGAAGTTAGTCGCCAGTCCCCGCAGCTCGTTCAACTGCTGTAGGGTGGGCAAAGGCGCGACGCGCCGTGCCCACGATCTCTTGCTGATCGAGGAAATGGTGGGCACGCTTCGCTTTGCCCACCCTACGGCACCGGCTTCACCGCAGCTTGTTCAACAGCGCCATCAGCATTTCGCGCTCCCTGGCGTCGAGCGGCGCCAGCGTCTCGCGGGTGATGGCGAGCGCGTTCGGTGCGACCTTCTCCGCAAGCTGCTGGCCGGCGCGGGTCAGGCTGACGAGCAGCCGCCGGCCGTCTTCGGGGTCCTGGCTGGTCTCGGTCAGGCCACGCGCCGTCAGGCGGTCGATCACGCCCTTGATGGTCGCGACATCCATTGCCGTAAGACGCCCGAGCTGGTTCTGCGAGCACGGCCCGGTCTCGGCCAGCTTCGACAATGCCGCCCATTGCGTCGGCGTGATGTTGGTGCCGATGTCGCGGGAGAAGATCGAGCTGTGGCGCTGCCAGACCTGGCGCAGGATGAAGCCGACCTGCTCATCGAGCACGTAGGACGATTTGGACGGCTTGACGCTCTTCTTCGCCGCAACGCTTCTCGCCATCAGCCCCCGCCTCTCACAACGACAGATGCGCGTCGCGGATATCCGGACGCGCGTCGAGTTCGGCCATGGTGCCGCCGAAGCAGATGCGGCCGCGCTCGATGATATAGGCGCGATCGGAGATCAGCCGCGCAAAGTGCAGATTCTGTTCGGAGACGACGATGCTGACCCCCTCCTTCTTCATGGTCAGGATGGCATCGACCATCTGCTCCACGATCTTGGGCGACAGGCCCTCCGAGGGCTCGTCGAGCAGCACCAGCGACGGATTGCCCATCAGCGTCCGCGCGATGGTGAGCATCTGCTGCTCGCCGCCGCTCATGCGGCCGCCCGGGCGGTTCTTCATCTCGCCGAGATTTGGAAACAGCGTGAACAGTTTTTCGCGCGTCCAGTATGGCGCATTCGGCCGCTTCGGCTGGCGGCCGACCTCGAGATTCTCCTCCACCGTCAGATCGGTGAAGATACGCCGCTCCTCCGGAACGTAGCCGAGTCCCTCACGCACGATCTCATGGGTCGGCCGAACTGATACGTCCTTGCCCTCGAACATGATGCGGCCCGAGCGCTGCGCCACGAGGCCGACGATCGAACGGAACGTCGTCGACTTGCCGGCGCCGTTGCGGCCCAGCAGCGCCACCACCTCGCCCTCGCCGACCTCGAAGCCGATGTCGAACAGGATGTGGGCCGGGCCGTAATGGCTGTTGAGGTCCTGCACCGTGAGCTTCATGCGGAGGCTCCCTCGCGATGCTCGGCATCGTAGAGCAGGCCCTCGCCGAGATAGACCGCCTGCACCTGCGGATTGCTGCGCACCTCGGCCGGCGAGCCCTCGGCGATCAGCGTGCCGCGGTTGAGCACGATGATGCGGTCGGCATGCTCGAACACCACGTCCATGTCGTGCTCGGTGAAGAGCACGCCGATCGATTTTTCCCGCGCGATCTGCGCGGTCAGCCGCATCAGGTCGACCCGCTCGCGCGGCGCCATGCCGGCGGTCGGCTCGTCCATCAACAACAGTCGCGGCTGGTTGGCGAGCGCCACCGCCAGCTCGAGCCGCTTGAGGTCGCCATAGGCGAGCTCGCCGCAGGGGCGATCCGCATAGCCGCCCATGCCGACGAGTTCGAGCAACCGGCCGGCCTCGCCGCGGTCGAAGTTCGGCGCCGAGCCGAACAGATTGAACAGCTGCTTGCCATGCGAGATCAGCGCGACCTGCACGTTCTCGCGCACCGTCATGGTGGCGAAAGTTGCGGTGATCTGGAAGGTGCGCCCGACGCCCATCCGCCAGACCTCGCGCGGCTTCTTGCCGGTGATCTCCTCGCCGAGCAGGCGAACGTGACCGCTATCAGGCTTGTTCTGGCCGTTGAGCATGTCGAAGCAGGTGCTCTTGCCGGCGCCGTTCGGGCCGATCAGCGCCAAAATCTCGCCTGATCGCAGCGAGAACGAGACACCGCGCACGGCGTGGATGCCGCCGTAGGATTTGGTCAGGCCTTCGACCGCGAGAAGTGGGGGTGCGACGCTCATTCGGCGGACTCGATCGGCTTGGCAATGAGAGGCGATCCGGGCGGCGATGCCTTCCGGCGGCGCTGCGCCAGCATCTCCAGCATGCCGACGATGCCCTTGGGGAAGACCACGACGATCAGCACGATGAAGCCGCCGAGCACGAGCTTTGACAGGTCGGTCTGGCTGACCAGCCAGATGTTGAGCGCCTTGTAGACGATGGCGCCGATCACCGCGCCGGACACCGTCTCGACGCCGCCGAGCAGCACCATGACCAGCGCATCGACCGAGAGCGAGATGCCGAGATTGTCAGGGAAGACGCTGCCCTTCAGGTAGGCGAACAGCGCGCCGCCGATGCCGGCGGTCGTGCCCGCGATCACGAACGCCGTCCACTGGATGCGCTTGGCGTTGATGCCGACCGCCTCGCTGCGCAGCAGCGAATCGCGCGTGGCGCGGAGCGCGTAGCCGAACGGCGAGAACACCATGGCGCGCAGCGCAATGGTGACAAGCGCAGCGACGCCGAGCGCCAACCAATAGAAGTTTGACGGGCTCGCCGCCCATTTTTCCGGCCAGACGCCCAGAATGCCATTGTCGCCGCCGGTGACGCTCACCCACTGGAACGCGATCGACCAGACGATCTGCGCGAAGGCCAGCGTCAGCATCGCGAAATAGACGCCGGAGAGCTGCACCGCGAAGAACCCGAACACGGCCGCGCCCATGCAGCCGAGCAGCGGCCCGAGCAAGAGGCAGACGATCATCGGCAGCCCCGCCATCTTGGCGAGGAAGGCGATGCCGTAGGCGCCGAGGCCAAAATAGGCGGCGTGGCCGAAGGACGCGAGCCCGCCGACCGACATCAGGAAGTGCAGGCTGACCGCGAAGATCACGAAGATCGCGATTTCCGAGCCGACCGTCAGCGCGTAATTGCCGGCGAACAGCGGCAGCGTCGCCGCGACGACCAGCGCCGCCAGCGCGGCGAGCCGTTCGTTCGACGTCAGCGGACGCCAGGGATTGACGGTGAGACCCGGCGTCTTGCGCGCGGCCGCCTCCGGCTTGCCGAACAGGCCCCAGGGCCGCACGATCAGCACCACCGCCATCACCAGGAAAACCAGGATGATGGAGATCTTCGGGAAGATCAGGATGCCGAAGGCGTTGAGCTCGGAGACCAGCACAGCCGCGACGAAGGCGCCGACGATGCTGCCGAGCCCGCCGATCACCACCACGACGAAAACCTCGACGATGATGCGCAGGTCCATCGCGTGATGCACCGCATCGCGCGGGATCTGGAGCGCGCCGCCGAGGGCTGCGAGGAAGACGCCGACCGCGAACACCGACGTGAACAGCCATTTCTGGTTGACGCCGAGGGCTGCGACCATGTCGCGGTCCTGCGTCGCCGCGCGCACCAGCACGCCCCAGCGCGTGCGCTGGAACAGCAGCCAGAGAATGCCGAGCACGACGGGGCTGAGCACGATCAGGAACAGATCGTAGCTCGGGATGTTCTGCCCAAAGAAATCGATCGCGCCCCTGAAGCCCGGGGCGCGGCGGCCGACGAGATCGTCGGGGCCCCAGATCAGCACGACGAGGTCCTCGACCATCAAGGTCAGGCCGAAGGTCGCGAGCAGCTGGAACAGTTCGGGTGCATGATAGATGCGGCGAAGCAGCACCATCTCGACGAGGACACCGATCAGCGCCACCGCCAACGCGGCCAACACGATCGCCCCCCAGAAGCCGACCGCGCCGGAAAGCCGCTCCGTCAGCGTGAAGGCGATATAGGCGCCGATCATGTAGAAGGCGCCATGCGCGAAATTCACGATCCGCGTCACGCCGAAGATGATCGACAGGCCCGAGGCCACCAGGAACAGCGACGCTGCGCTGGCGAGACCGGTCAGAAACTGTACGACATAAAAGGCCATCGGCGGTCCGGGTTGGGTGTTGCGTCTCATCCCTCCCCGTGTGCGGGGAGAGAGAGCTTCGTAGGGTGGGTTAGCGCAGCGTAACCCACCACGTTTCGCGTGCGGCGCCGAAAGTGGTGGGTTACGCCCCGCAGATGCGCTTTGCGCATCCGCAGGGCTAACCCACCCTACGGCAGCGAGGATCAATCCTTCGGACGCAGCTTCTCGACTTCGGCGTCGCTGGGCAGATAGTCCGCGCCCTTCTTGTAGACGGAGTCCACCATCACGCCCTTGCCGTCCTTCAGCGCGGTCTTGCCGACATAGGCGCCGAGCGTCGACTGGTGGTCGATCTTGCGGAAGGTGATCTCGCCGAACGGCGACGGCATCGACAGCCCCTCCGCCGCGGCGATCAGCTTCTCCGGATCGGTCGCGCCGGCCTTCGCCAGGATCGCCGCCGCCGCCTTGATGGTCTGGTAGCCGACGATCGAACCGAGACGCGGATAGTCGCTGTACTTGGCCTGGTAGGCTTTCAGGAACGCGTCATGCTCGGGCGTCTTGATCGAGTACCAGGGATAGCCGGTGACGATCCAGCCCTCCGGCGTCTCCTCCTTGAGCGGATCGAGATATTCCGGCTCGCCGGTCAGGAAGGAGACGACCTCGCGCCCCTTGAACAGGCCACGGGTATTGCCCTCGCGCACGAGCTTGACGAGATCGGCACCGAAGGTGACGTTGAGGATCGCTTCGGGGTTGGCGGCGGCAACCGCCTGCACCACCGGACCTGCGTCGATCTTGCCCTGCGGCGGCCACTGCTCGTCGACCCACTGGATGTCAGGGCGCTTCTCCGACATCAGCTTCTTGAACACGGCAACCGCCGACTGGCCGTATTCATAGTTCGGCGCGATCGTCGCCCAGCGCTTGGCCGGCAGTTTTGCGGCCGCTTCCACCAGCATCGCGGCCTGCATGTAGTTCGAGGGCCGCAGGCGGAAGGTGTACTTGTTGCCCTTTGACCAGGTCACGGCGTCCGTCAGCGGCTCGGCCGCGAGGAAGAACACCTTCTTCTGGTTGGCGAAGTCGCTGACCGCAAGACCGATGTTGGACAGGAACGTGCCCGTCAGCATCGCGACGCCTTCGCTGGAGACAAGTTCGTTGGCCGCGGTCTGGGCATCCGCCGGCTTGCCGCCGTCGTCCTTGGAGACGACGACGAGCTTCTTGCCGTTGATGCCGCCGGCTGCGTTGATCTCCTCGACCGCGAGCTGCCAGCCCTTGCGATAGGGCTCGGTGAACGCCGGCAGCAGCGAATAGCTGTTGATCTCGCCGATCTTGATGTCCTGCGCCATGGCCGAATGAGCCATGCCGCCCGCCAGAAGCGCGAAGGCCGCGCCGACGAAGTAATTTCTTGCTCGCATCCCAACCTCCAGTTTTGAACTCTATCTCTTCAGCATGATCTTATCGGAAACCGGTTCCCACTTTTCCGGATCATGCTCTATTTCAGGCCGTCTTCGCCCTTGATCTCCGCAACCGTCAGCCCGCCGACGCGCGGCAGCGGACGGCCGCTGTCGGTGACGGCGACCGCGACCATGATCTCGTTGGCGCGCGGCGCGTCGTTGATCTGCACTTCCATGCCGTCGAAATGGCTGCGCACGAAAGCCGCGTCCTTGTGGCCGAGCGGAATATCGAGCGTCGTGCCGGGCCCGCTGCGCTTCTTCGACGACGGGATCAGCGCCGCCCCCTTGGTCAGCACCTTGCGCACCGGCGCGCCCATCTTCGGGTGAAGGATGGCGGCTGCATGTTCCAGCTCGCCGTTCTCGCCGACGGCCGCAGCCTTGCCGTAGCTCTGTGCCTTGGCGCCGTCGATGCCGAGCGCCGCCACCGCGCGCTTCGACAAGAGCTCACCGAGCTCCTCGCCGATCGCGATCAGCGGCGAGAGATCCTCGACATATTTTCCGGCAAAGGGATTTTCGATCACCGCGATCGCGGCCGCACGCCGGGTCGGCGGCGAGACCTGGCGGCCCATCTCCATCTGCGTTTCTTCGACGACGGTGACGATCTTGCGGATGATCGCGCTCATGTTTCGCTTCCCTTTTCAAGCATGGACCGCGTTCTCCAGCACGAGCGGGCGCGTCCGTTGCTCTTCTATATCCTTCGGTCCGATGACAAGCATATCACCACAAAGCTGCAACACGGCACCTTCGATCAATCCGCGATCGAATAATTGCCGTGCACATTCCGCGCCAGATTCCAGCGCGGTGGCGACCTCTTTCCGCGACAATTCACCGACGTCGCGGGTGACGAGGCGCGCGCCGAGATCGCTGTCGCTCTGAAGCTCGTTCGCAGGCTTCCGGATGATGGCGGAATGCCCGGGCAGATCGACGGCGTTGGCGATAACAGTCGCCGCCGCATCGGCCTGCGACGCCGTTGCTGCGAGCACCGTCACGGCGTCGGCGATGCCGAGGGAAAAGCTGCGGCCGTGGCGCCCGCTGGTCGCGACGCCGCGTACGGGATCGTCCGAGTAGACCCGCATCGTTCGCATCACGCCGTCACGATCCGGCCGGTCCATCAGGCCGACCGAGAAATGCTCTGCCCGGCCGAGATGGAGCGCGATGTCGCCGCCATTGTTGACATAGGCACGATCGAGCGTCGCGGCCCTCAGCATCGCGCCAAGAATTTCCTCCGCCACGCTTCCTGCCACGGCAGCCATCGGCGTGATGAAGCCATCGGCGGCATAGGGCGAGACAGCGGCGTGCATTCGGCGCGCCACCACGCCTTGCAGCGAAGTTGCCTTCCCGGCGGCGCTCCGCAGCACCGGCAGTTCCGCACAGAGTTCATCGAGCAGCCCGGTGAAGCGCCCCGCCGCAGCCTCATAGGCCGAGCGAACCTCATCCACACGGCCCCTCGCCTCGACGATCAGATCAATCGGTCCATCCTGCAAATGCAGCCGCCGGCCATCAGACAGCAATGCGATTTGCGGGAGCCTGGTCATGCCCGGGGCCCCGGAATCGGGTTCTGCCAGGGCAGCTGACGGACATCCTCGCCGTTCTGCACTTCGGACAGCGGCTTGACGTAATCCATGTGTCCGCCGAGCGCGGCGTAGTCGGTCAGCTTCATCGTGAACTCGATCGGCGCGACCAGCGCCGGTGTCGGAACATAGCCGAACGCACCCGCCGGCATCTGCGTCACATCGACCATGTAGGTGATGCCGCCGCCCGGCCAGACATAGACCGGCGCGCCGCCGCTGGTGACGCGCGTCAGCGCGTCCTTGACCGAACGCGTCAGCCGCACCGGATTGTCGGTGACACCGGCGCGCAAGGAGCCGCCGGCACCGGCCATGAACAGCACCGTGCACAGCGCCGGCTCGCAATTCTCCTGGATACGCTCGACCGAGAACTTCAGATCGGCGGGCATCTCGGTCTCGACCGGCTTCAGCGCCTCATCGAGCACGTAATAGGACGAGTGCTCGCCGGTGGTGGACACCATCAGCATCGAGAGGCCGGGCTTGGCCTCCTTGGCATCGAACGGGCCGAGGATCGCGAGCGGATCGGAGATATTGGTGCCGCCCCACCCCGTGCCGGGATCGGCGACCTGGAAGTAGCGGCCGGGCGTCGAGCGGCGCCCCTTCATCTTGATGCCGGTGTCGGCGATGTCGAGCAGCTTGCCGGCCTGGTGCTCGCTGAGCACGCCGGTGATGTGGTCGTCGACGACAACGACCTCGTCGACCTTGCCGTGCCATTGCTTGGCGAACATGCCGATCGTCGCCGAGCCGCAGCCGACGCGCATGCGCTCTTCCTTCATGCCGTTGACGATCGGCGGCTGGCCGGCCTGCACCACCACGCTCGCGCCGCCGTCGATGGTGAGCTCGACCGCCTTGCAATTGGCGAGGTCCATCAGCGTGTCGCAGGTGATGCGGCCCTCCTTCTTGGAGCCGCCGGTCAGATGATGCACGCCGCCGAGCGACAGCATCTGCGAGCCGTATTCGCTGGTCGTGACGTGGCCGACCGCCTCGCCCTGCGCGCGGACGGTCGCGGTTTCCGGGCCGAGATAGCGATCGGTGTCGATCTTCACCTTGATGCCGCAATAGGAGAAGATGCCCTCGGTGACCACAGTCACCATGTCGACGCCATCGACCTCCGCGGAGACGATGAACGGCGCCGGCTTGTAGTCGGGATAGGTCGTGCCCGCGCCGATCGCGGTGACGAAGGTCGAGGGTTCATGGACGATCTTGCCGTCCCAGTCCTCGGTGCGGCTGAACGGCACCAGCTTGCCGCCATGCGAGACCGTGCGCTCCAGGATCACATGCGGATCGACACGGACCAGCTTGCCGTCGTGGTTGGCATAGCGGTCGCAGGCGCCCGCCGCGCCCGGCTTGATGTAGCACATCACCGGACAGGCATCGCAGCGGATCTTGTCGGCAACAACGCTCGTCGTTTCAGTCAGCATGTGCGAGCCAGCGGATCGAGACGGTTATCATTCGTATACGAACGATGTTGCGCGCGCTCCCCCGGACCTGTCAAGCGGCGGTGCAGCGCAAAAGATGCTGCTGCCGCATAAAACCTCATTTGCCTATCCGCTTTGTCCACAAAGCAGGCAGCCGCGCTGCAGTGCGGGATGCGCGGCTTGCACGTTTGTGTACAAACGGTATCGTCACGACGTCAAATTTTAAGCGGGCTTGGGAACGAGGATGATTCAGACACCGATCCGCCTCACCGTGAACGGCAGGATCCACGAGATCAGCGCGACGCGAGATACGCCGCTGCTCTACGTGCTGCGCAACGACCTCGCACTCAACGGTCCGAAATACGGCTGCGGTCTCGGCGAATGCGGCACCTGTACTGTCCTGATCGACGGCGCGGCAGCCCGCTCCTGCGTGATTCCGGTCGGCGGCTGCGCCGGACGCGACATCGTGACGCTCGAAGGGCTCGGCACGCGCGACAAGCCTGATGTGGTGCAGCAGGCCTTCATCGACGAGCAGGCCGCGCAATGCGGCTATTGCCTCAACGGCATGATCATGACCACCAAGGCACTGCTCGCGCTCAACCCGCAGCCGACCGAGCAGGAGGCGCTGGCGGCGCTGCGCTACAATCTCTGCCGCTGCGGCACGCATGTCGAAATCCTGCGCGCCGTGATGCGCGCATCGGGCCAACTCGCCGGGGCCGCGGATTGATGGCCTCCCCTGTTTCGAACGGAGCCGAACGCGGCTCGCTCGTCGTCGTCCACACCGTGGACGAGGTCACATCCGAAACCTTCGTCCGCATCACCGCGGACGGCTCGGTCTCCGCCTATAACGGCCATGTCGATCTCGGCACCGGCATCCGCACCGCACTCGGCCAGATCGTCGCCGAAGAGCTGGATGTCTCCTTTGCGCGCGTCGTCGTGGTGCTCGGCGATACCGCATTGGTACCGAACCAAGGCGCGACGATCGCGAGCGAAACGATCCAGATCACCGCGGTTCCCCTGCGCAAGGCCGCAGCCCAGGCGCGGCACTTCCTGATCGCGCGGGCGGCGGAGCGGCTGGAGCTACCGGCCACCGATCTCACCATCGAAGACGGCCTCGTCCGCGGCCACGACAATCGCAGCGTCAGCTATGGCGAGCTGATCGGCGGCGAGACGATCCGCCTCGAGCTTGCCGACAACGTCGCGGTCAAGGCGGTCGGCGATTACGCCATCGTCGGCCAGTCGATGCCGCGCGTCGACCTGCCGGCCAAGGCCACGGGCGAGCTGACCTTCGTGCACGACATCCGCCTGCCCGGAATGTTGCACGGCCGCGTGGTGCGGCCGCCCTATGCCGGCGTCGATGCCGGTCCATTCGTCGGGACAAGCTTGCTCGCGGTCGACGAAGCTTCGGTGCGCGACATTCCCGGTCTCGTCGCCGTGGTTCGCATCGGCGATTTCGTCGGCGTCGTCGCCGAGCGCGAGGAGAATGCGATCCGCGCGGCCGAGCAGCTCGCGGTGAGCTGGCGGCCGACACCGGCGCTGCCCGATCTCTCCGACGTCGAGGCCGCGCTGCGCGCCAGTCCCTCGACGCCGCGCAAGCTGATCGACAAGGGCGACGTCGATGCGGCGATCGCTGGCGCGGCCAAGCCGATGCAGCGCACTTACGTCTGGCCGTACCAGATGCACGCCTCGATCGGCCCATCCTGCGCGGTCGCCGATGTCCAGGACGGCAACATCCGCGTCTGGTCCGGCACGCAGAATCCGCACGTCCTGCGTGCCGACCTCGCACTGCTGGTCGAACGTCCCGAGAGCGAGATCGAGGTCATCAGGCTGGAGGCGGCCGGCTGTTACGGCCGCAACTGCGCCGATGACGTCACGGCGGATGCGTTGCTGCTCTCGCGCGCGGTCAGCCGGCCCGTCCGCGTACAGCTGACGCGCGAGCAGGAGCATATCTGGGAGCCCAAGGGCACCGCGCAGCTCATCGACGTCAAGGGCGGTCTCAACGCCGACGGCGGCATCGCCGGATACGACCTCGCCACGCGCTATCCGTCCAACTCCGCCCCGACGCTCGCCCTTCTGCTGACGGGGCGGATCTCGCCCGATCCGGCTGTGCTCCAGATGGGCGACCGCACCGCGATCCCGCCCTACGATTACGACCACATGCGCGTCGTCGCGCACGACATGGCGCCGATCGTGCGCGCCTCCTGGTTTCGCGGCGTCTCGGCGCTGCCGAACACGTTTGCGCATGAATCCTATATCGACGAAGCCGCGACCGAGGCCGGTGTCGATCCCATCGCATACCGCCTGCGCTATCTCAGGGATCAGCGCGCCGTCGATCTCGTCAATGCGGTCGCCGAACGCGCGGGCTGGACGCCGCGGCCGGTCCGCGAGGAAAAAGACGGCGAGATCGTGCACGGGCGCGGCTTTGCCTATGCGCTCTACGTCCACAGCAAATTTCCGGGCTATGGCGCGGCGTGGTCGGCCTGGGTCGCCGACGTCGCGGTGAACAAGACCACCGGCGACGTCAGCGTGACGCGCGTCGTCGCCGGGCAGGATTCCGGGTTGATGATCAACCCGGACGGCGTGCGCCACCAGATCCACGGCAATGTCATCCAGTCCACCAGCCGGGCGCTGATGGAGAAGGTCTCGTTCGAGCGCGGCGCGGTGGCGGCGCGCGAATGGGGCGCCTATCCGATCATTCCCTTCCCCGACGTGCCCAAGATCGACGTGCTGATGCTGCCGCGTCAGGACCAGCCGCCGCTGGGCGTCGGCGAGTCCGCCTCCGTGCCGAGCGCCGCCGCAATCGCGAATGCGATCTTCGATGCCACCGGCGTACGCTTTCGCGAGCCGCCGTTTACGCCCGAGCGGATCCTGAAGGGCCTGTACGGTGAAGCATCGCCGGTGCCGGAGGCCCTGCCCGCGCCCGCCGGGCCGCGACCGTCCCGCATCTGGCAAAATCCCTTCGCCAAACGCGCCGGCCTCGCGGCGACGATCGCGGCGGTCTGCACCGCCGCAATCGGCATCGGCGCGGCTCTCCTGCCCGGACGTGCCATCGCCCCGATCGCGCGCCCCGATGCGTCGGTCTATTCCGCCGCGACCATCGCACGCGGCGAGCAGCTTGCCGCGCTCGGCAATTGCGCGGAGTGCCACACTGGCCTCACGGGCGGGCTCAATGCCGGCGGCCGCGCGCTGGAGACGCCGTTCGGCACGATCTACTCCACCAACATCACGCCCGACGTCGAGACCGGCATCGGCGCCTGGTCCTACCCCGCCTTCGAGCGCGCGATGCGCGAGGGGCTGCATCGCGACGGACGGCAGCTCTATCCCGCCTTCCCCTACACGCATTTTGCCAAGACCGGCGATGCCGACATGCAGGCGCTCTACGCCTATCTGATGGCGCAGCCCGCGGTGCGCGCGACGGCCCCGGAAAACACGCTCGCCTTCCCGTTCAATCTCCGCCCCCTGCTCGCGGGCTGGAACGCGCTGTTTCACCAGACGAAGGAATTCAGGCCCGATCCTGCCAAATCCGAGGCCTGGAATCGCGGCGCCTATCTGGTCGAGAGCCTCGGCCATTGCAGCGCCTGCCATTCACCGCGCAACGCGCTCGGCGCCGAGCAGCGCAATGCCTATCTCGCCGGCGGCTTTGCGGAAGGCTGGGAGGCCCCGCCGCTGACCTCGCTCTCGCACGCGCCGATCCCGTGGAACGAGGACGAGCTGTTCACCTATTTGCGCACCGGACATTCGCGCTATCACGGCGTCGCCGCCGGCCCGATGGCGCCGATCGTGAGGGACCTCAAAGCACTGCCCGACCAGGACATCCGCGCGATGGCGGTCTATCTGAATTCATTCAACGAGGCGGCGGCCGGCCAGACGCAAGACGCGCTTGCCGCCAGGCTCGAAAGCGCAACGCAAGTCACCATCGCCTCTTCCGCCGGCGCGCGGCTCTATCAGGGTGCCTGCGCCGTCTGCCACGAGGTCGGCGGCCTGCCGCTGTTCGGCAGCCGGCCCTCGCTCGCGCTCAACAGCAACATTCACAGCGCGACATCGGACAATCTCGTCCAGGTCATCCTGCACGGCATTGCCGAGCCCGTGTCGAGCGATCTCGGGTACATGCCCGCGTTCAGGAACAGCATGAGCGACGCGCAGGTCGAGGAGCTCGTCAGCTTCCTGCGCCAGCAGTTCGCGCCGGACAAGCCGGCGTGGAGCGGTATCCGCGAGACGATCGCACGGGTGCGCGCCGCAGCGCACTAGGCAATACGAAGGAAGGCGTGGCTTGAAGTCCGCCTGCGGCCATCCTTCGAGACGCCCGCCTGCGGCGGGCCCTCAGGATGAGGGCAGAGTGCGTGGCAGCATTTTGAGCTGCCGCTTAGCCTCATCCTGAGGAGACCGCGGAACGCGGTCGTCTCGAAGGACGAGGCGCTTGCTCAAACCCCGCCGAGCTACGCGTGCTTCTTCGCCTCCACCGGCGGCGTGCCGTGGGTGTGGAAGGATTCGATCGTCTTCAGGCCCCAGGCCTGGCCCTTTTTGCGCTCTTCCTCGGTCCACACGATCGGCTTCCAGTCGGGCGCGAGGATGAGGCGGGCGCCGGCGTTGGCGACCTCGACGCGGTTGCCGCCGGGCTCGTAGACATAGAGGAAGAAGGTCTGCTGGATCGCATGCTTGTGCGGGCCGGTCTCGATGTGGATTCCGTTCTCCAGGAAAATATCTGCAGCGCGAAGAATCTCCTCGCGGCTGTCGAGCGCGTAGGTGACGTGGTGGAAGCGGCCGGGCGTGCCTGAGTGGTCGAGCGAATAGGCAAAATCGTAGCTCTTGTTCGACATCGTCAGCCACATCGCGGCTTCACGGCCATCGTTGAGCACGATCTGCTCGGTCAACCGGCAGCCGAGATAATTCTCGAAGAACTCGCGGTTGGCCTTGATGTCGACGGCGAGGCAGTTGAGGTGGTCGAGCCTGCGGACATTGACGCCGCGCGCGGGAAAACGCTGCGCCTGGTTCTTCAGCGCCGGCTTCAGTTCCGGCGGCGCCTGATACCATTCGGTCTCGTAATAGAGCTCGACGATGTGGCCATCGGGATCGCGGCAGCGGAAGGTCGGCCCCTGCCCCATGTCGCCGTCGATCCAGCCGATGTCGAAGCCGGAGCCTTTCAGCGCGGCAACGCGGCGCTCCAGCGCCTGCTGGCTGCGCGCGCGCAGCGCCATGTGCTCCATGCCCGAGGTCTTCGAGGCCGTGAGCTTGAGCGAATACCGCTCGTAATCGTCCCAGCCGCGCAGATAGACCGACTCGCCCTTCTGACCGCTGACGGTCATGCCCATCACGTCGACGAAGAATTTCAGGCTCTCGTCGGGTTTTGGCGTCAGCAGCTCCATGTGGCCGAGATGGGCAAGATCGAGGATCGGTTCGGGCTGCATGGGTTCCTCCTGGCACAGCAAGCGATCCGCTGGACCGGATCGCGCGATCGGGTGCAAGCCGCAATTGGCTGATGCGCCCGGGGCGGCAGCGAGGCCGCAGGTTCATTTGTACTAATGTACAAATGATTAGGTCCCGTCAACAAATCAAACCCTGCATCCCCGCTCGAACGGCGCCCGCCCGGCGAGGTCACACATCCTCCGAACGGCGGGCAGACTGCCCGGATGGTAAAATCTTCCTTAATCGCCTGCAGGCCCGCCGGCCTAGAAAAGCGGCATTCCATGGTCGTTTCCGCGCATAAGTATGCATCAGGAACAAATCTGTCAGCGGAATTGTCGCGGATTTAACGAAGCGGGCGCGCCTGCCGCTTAACCGTTTGTCCAGCGGCGACCGGGCATAGTGGAGTGTAAACTCCTCGCTCATGCCAGGTTCATTCATCGTGACATCCTTTGGACGCGTGATTTCGGTTCGCGGATCGCTCGCCCGGGTCGGGCTTCTGGCGGCCAGCCAGATGCCGATCTCGGAGGTTCGGGCGACCGTCGGCCGCTTCGTCAGCATTCGCTGCGCCAGTTCGGTCATCGTCGCCATGATCACCGAAGTCTCCTGCGAGAACCTGTCGAGCGCCGACAATTACATCGCCATCGCCTCGGTCGACCTGCTCGGCGAGATCCTCAACGCCGCCGACAAGGCCAAATTCCAGCGCGGCGTCACCAATTATCCGACCATCGGCGATTCCGTCGACCTGATCACCAGCCAGGAGCTGCGCACGATCTACGCACCGACCGGGTCGGACCAGATCAATGTCGGCTTCCTCCAGCAGGACCGCTCCGTCATCGCCTATGTCGATATCGAGGAAATGCTGTCCAAGCATTTTGCCGTGCTCGGATCGACCGGCGTCGGCAAATCCACCGGCGTATCGCTGCTGCTCAACGAGATCCTGAAGGCGCGCCCGAACCTGCGCATCTTCCTGCTCGACGTCCACAACGAATATGGCCGCTGCTTCGGCGACCGCGCGCTGGTGCTCAACCCGCGAAACCTGAAGCTGCCGTTCTGGCTGTTCAATTTCGAGGAAATCGTCGACGTGCTGTTCGGCGGCCGCGCCGGCGTGCCCGAGGAGCTCGACGTCCTCGCCGAGGTGATCCCGATCGCCAAGGGCATCTACACCCAGTACCAGAACACCGATCGCGTCGGCCTCAAGCGCATCGATCCCAAGCAGATCGGCTTCACCGTCGACACGCCGGTGCCCTATCGCCTGGTCGATCTGATGTCGCTGATCGACGAGCGCATGGGCAAGCTGGAAAACCGCTCTTCGCGCATCATCTATCACAAGCTGATCTCGCGCATCGAGGCGGTCCGCAACGACCCGCGCTACGCCTTCATGTTCGACAACGCCAATGTCGGCGGCGACACCATGGCCGAAGTGATCAGCCATCTGTTCCGCCTGCCCGCCAACGGCAAGCCGATGACGGTGATGCAGCTCGCCGGCTTCCCGGCCGAAGTGATCGATTCCGTCGTCTCGGTGCTGTGCCGCATGGCGTTCGACTTCGGCCTGTGGAGCGACGGCGTCTCGCCGATGCTGTTCGTCTGCGAGGAGGCGCATCGCTATGCTTCCGCCGACCGCAATGTCGGCTTTGGTCCCACCCGCAAGGCGGTGTCGCGCATCGCCAAGGAAGGCCGCAAATACGGCGTCTATCTCGGCCTCATCACCCAGCGTCCGGCCGAGCTCGACGCCACCATCATCTCCCAGTGCAACACGCTGTTCACGATGCGTCTTGCCAACGACCGCGACCAGGCGCTGCTGCGCGCCGCGGTGTCGGATGCGGCCGCGAACCTGCTCTCCTTCGTGCCCTCGCTCGGCACCCGCGAGGTGCTGGCGTTCGGCGAAGGCGTCGCATTGCCGACCCGCCTGCGCTTCAAGGAGGTGCCGCCGCACCAATTGCCGCGCGGCGAGGCCACCATCTCGAGCGTGCCGTCGGTGACATCGGGTCACGATATGCATTTCGTCGGCGCGGTGCTCGAACGCTGGCGCGGCGCGACCTCGAATCGCGACGCTGCACCGAACGATCCGATATTCCCGACGCCCCCCGCAAAGACGCTCAGCACCGCCGAAGCCCCGATGCTGCAGCCCTCGATGGGCCTGGACCCGGACCGCTTCTCGCTCTTGAAGAAGCCGCTGCGGTAAGGCCGCTCCAACCACGTCGTCATTGCGAGCGCAGCGAAGCAATCCAGAATCCCTCCGCGGAAAGACTCTGGATTGCTTCGCTGCGCTCGCAATGACGGAGGATGGAGCGTCGTTCATAGTTTACACTTTCGTCGCGGCCCGTTCGGCCCGCAGATTGAGCCTGTCGCCCGCATCGACTATGGTTGCCCGCCCCAAGCCGGAATCCAAAGCCCATGACAAAAACCGCCGCGCAACGCTTCCCCGCTCCCGCCCTCGACACGCTTCCCGACGACATCCGCACCCGACTTCTCGCCGTCCAGGAAAAAAGCGGCTTCGTGCCGAACGTGTTCCTCACGCTGGCCTACCGCCCCGACGAGTTCCGTGCCTTCTTCGCCTATCACGACGCGCTGATGGAGAAGGACGGCGGCCTCACCAAGGCCGAGCGCGAGATGATCGTGGTGGCGACCTCGGCGGCCAACCAGTGCCAGTATTGCGTGATCGCGCACGGCGCGATCCTGCGCATCCGCGCCAAGAACCCGCTGATTGCCGACCAGATTGCGGTGAACTACCGCAAGGCCGACATCACGCCGCGGCAGAAAGCCATGCTCGATTTCGCGATGAAGGTCTCAGCGGATGCGCAGCGCGTTTCGAATGAGGATTTCACAGCGCTTGCCCCCCACGGTTTCAGCGACGACGACATCTGGGACATCGCCGCGATCTCGGCCTTCTTCGCGCTGTCGAACCGGCTGGCCAATTTTACGGGCATGCGGCCGAACGAGGAGTTCTATCTGATGGGACGGCTGCCGAAGAAGTGACGCAGCCGACGGCACGACCGTCAGCGCCGGCGACCAGCGCGTCGCCAATAGAAGACCGCAAGCGCGACCGGCAACGACAGCGCCAGCCACGAAAGGCCATCCCAGACGCCGTCTCCGACAAGCGCCGAGCCGAGTCCCGCGGCGCAGATCACACCGACAAGGAGCGGCATGCGAAACACGCCCCAGGCACTTCTGTGGTGCCGGGCCGGGTTCGGAGCGTCCGCCTTGGGAACGGAAGAGAGCATTGGATTAGACACCGACCGCCGCGCTCACACCTGCATCGAGCGGCTTGCGGCCGGCCGGCGACGATCTTCGCCTGGCGACCCAGAGGTAAATTCCGCTGACGAGGATGATGATCGTGATTACGTCCAGCAGCGCCCAGACGATCTTCAGCGGCAACCCGCCATAATCGCCGAAATGCAGCGGGCGCGACACCTGCAGCGTCTTCAGATACCAGGGCACCTCGGGGGCCACGATCGTCTTGCCGTCATTGGCATCGACCAGCATCGGCTGAAGCATCCGCGCCGTGAACGGCGTCGCGCCCTTGGTCCAGACCACGAGGTGCTGCGGGCTGCCGAAGCGTGCCGATGTCGGCATCGTCACCGACGTCACCAGTCGATCCGGAAATCTTGCACGAACAAGTTCTACGGCAGCCTGGACTGACGGGATCGGGGCCACGGGCTTGCCGAGATGAGGCGCCAGCAGGACGGGGATCAGTTGCGCACGCCACAGATCGAACAGCGGCGTCGCCAGCGTGTTGATCATGCCGGTGAGACCCACCACCATCGCCCAGGTCACCGTGACGATGCCAAGAAAATTATGGGTGTCTAGCCATTTGACGCGAGGTGACGACCGCCGGCGGATCGTGCCAAAATCCAGCCGGCGCATGAACGGCCAATAGACCACGACGCCGGATATGATCGACACGGCGAACACGAGCCCCATGGCGCCGAGAAAGAGTTCGCCGGGGAGTCCCGCGAACATGTCCTTGTGAATCCGCAGCACGATGTCCATGACGCTCTGGTGCGGGGCCTCCTCACCCAGCACCTCGGCCGTCCGCGCATCGAGCGTCAGGCGATGAAAATTCCCCGGCGCCGGCACCGCAGTCGGCGAAACCGCAACGGTCACCAGCGGTTCCGTCTGTTTCAGATTGAGAAGCAGGACGAACTGACCGGGAAAGCGGGCCTGTGCGGCGGCAATCATCCGGTCGAGCGAGAGACGCGGGGTGCCCTCCTGCATGGCTGGAGCCGCAATCTCGTCCTCGAGCAAGTCGTCGATCTCATCGTGAAACACCAGCGGAAGCCCGGTCACGCACAGCATCAGCAGGAACAGCATGCACACCAGCGACGTCCAGGTGTGAATGCGGGACCACAGGCGGATCGTGCGTGCTTGAACCATGGCGTCTACCAGCGATAGCTGACCGTGCCCGTGATCGTGCGCGGGCTGGTGTATTGGCAACCGCCACCCGTCGTGCACGCAAGGGTGACGCGGTCGGCGATGTTCTTCACGTTCAGCGCCAAATTCACACCCTTCGGCTGGCGATAATGCAGGCCGGCGTCGAACACGACATAGCCCTCGTTGACGATGGTGTTGGTGGTATCGGCGAAGGTCGGCCCGTTGTAACGGACGCCGCCACCGAGACCCCAGCCGTCCCAGGTGCCGCCCTGCACCGTGTAGTCGAGATAGGCCGACGCCATCTGGCGGGCTACCGAAGTTGGCACCTTGCCGAGGTCGGTCCCGGTGCTCTGGGTGACCTTGACGTCCTGATTGGTATAGGTCGCCACGAGATTCAGTCCGGGCATGATCTGCGCCAGCGTCTCGAACTCGATACCGCGCGAGTTCACCTCGCCGAGCTGGACCGAGAAGCCGAGATGTGATGGATCGGTCGTGAGCGAATTTTGCCGCGTCAAGTCATACAGTGCCATCGTCATCAACAAAGTGCGCGATGGCTGATACTTGATGCCGACCTCATGCTGCTGCGCCGTAGTCGGCTTGAAAGGATTTCCGGCAAAGTCCGTATTGGGTGTCGGCAGAAAGGACTCTGAGTAGCTGTAATAAGGCGCCACACCGGAATCGAACACGTAGGAGACGGCCCCCCGCTTGGTGAAGGCCGTGTCCTTCGTATCGGTGGTCTTGTTGGTCGCCAAGGCGTAGGTGTTCTGTTCCGACGCGTCGTATCGTCCGCCCAGCGTAAAGATCCAGTTCTGGATCTTCATCTGATCCTGCACATAGACGCCGATCTGGTCGATCGTCTGGTTCGCCGAAGGGGTGGTGAGCGTAGTCGGAGCCGCAATGGTCTGGTCGTAGACCGGATTGATTTTGCTGAGCGACGGCGCATTTCCGGAATAGGTCCGGTCCGTCATGTTGAACGTCAGATAGTCGACGCCGGAGACCACGGTATGCTGAAGCGGCCCCGTGCCGAACTTGCTGATCAGATGGTTGTCGGTCGACACGGTGTCGACCTGCTCCTGTATGTGCATGGCGCGCCGCGGGAAGACCGTGGTGGTATCGAGCGGAGTTCCGACGAACGTCAGATAGCGATAGTCGAGCTCGGTATGGCCGTAGCGGGCCTTCGACTCGAAGATCAGATTGTTGCTGAAGCGGTGCTCGAACTGATAGCCGACCCGCTCCTGCTCCTGGTCGAACTTGTTGTAGCTGGGGTCGCCGAGGAACAGCGGCAGCGCCGTGACACCGGTGATCTTCCCGCCGGCAACATGGAGCATCGACAACGGAAAGGCATTTCCGGTCAGATCGTGGGTGTAGTCGGCAAGAATGGTCAGCGTGGTATCGTTGGTCGGCTTCCAGGTCACCGCGGGCGCGATATAGGTCCGGTTATCCTTCACGAAGTTCGAGAAATTGGCGATCTGCGCATCGGAATCGCGGACCACGCCGGTGAGCCGGTAGAGCAGCGTGCCGTCCTTGGTCGCGGGCCCACCGAAATCGAACGCGCCCTGAAACCGGTCGTAATTGCCGAACTGACCGACGATCTCGCCAAAGGCCTTGTCGGGCGGCCGCTTGCTGATGACGTCGACGAGCCCGCCCGGGGCGCCCTGCCCGTACATGACCGAACTCGGTCCCTTGATGACATCGATGCGCTCGAATCCGTAAGGCTCGTTGCGGAACAGCGAAAGGAAGTTGGGATCGCCGACCTCGCGCAGCCCGTCGCGATAGGCGCCATAGCCGTTGTTGTCGAAGCCGCGGATAAAGACATTGTCGAAGCGCGGATCCTTGCCGCCGGGCTGCACGGCCAGACCCGCGACGTACTGCAAGCCTTCGACCAGCGTCGTGACCGAGCGGGCATCGAGCTGGTCGCGGCTGACGACGGAGACGGATTGAGGCGTCTCGAGGATCGGCGTGTCCGACTTCATCGCGGCGGAGCTGACGACAGGTACAAAGCCTCCCACCGGATCCGTGCCGCGCTCCGCAGCAACGCCAGCCGGTTGAGCAGCCGCCTGCCGCGTCTGTCCTGCCGCGCGCGATCGCGCACGTCGCGCACTGGCGGATCGCGCGTTGCGCGATGTCGTGACCTTTCGCTTGTCTGCACTGCTCTGTTCGACCACGACGGGCGCAAGGACGGATGCTCCACTGGCGCTCTGCGCGTGCGCTGTGCGGCCCAAGGCAATGGCAGGCGGCAGAGCAAGAAGACCCAACAGCACCGATACGCGCCCGCGCTTCTTTGCGCGTGCGCCAAACAGACATTCCAGCATTCCCAGTCCCCAAATTAGCGGGGACGACCATGCAGAGACTACGCACGCACAATCAAAGCCTTTTGGACGCTAGCGTCGTAGAATCGATACAGACTGGATCAGTTCTAATGAAGTGAGACGTCGCCATTCCGCAACGGCCTTCCGCCAGTTGCATGAATTCCCGATGCAGACGATCGCCGCCAGATGCAGGCGCCGCTCGTCGCAGCGGCCGATGACACGACCCTGAGCTAGAACCGGAGCCGCCGCGCCCACAGCGGTTTCAGCAACTCGAGCACCGTCAGCACCAGCAGCCCCGCGCCGAGCGTGATCATCAGATCGTCCGCATGCAGCGGACCAAAGCGGAACAGGCTGGAGGCCGGCGGCCAGAGCAGCGCTGTGGCGAGAACGAGGGCGATCGCTGCGAAGATCAAGGCCAACGCGGGATTTGGACGGAAGAATGCGGACGTGAATGACGCGCTGAAAGACCGGTTGACCAGGACCAGAGCGACGATGCAGACGACGAGCGTCACGAAGGCGAGCGTCCTCGCCTCGTCGGCTGCAAGGCCGGAGCGAAGCGCGCCGACGAACATGATTGCGGTCAGGGCAAATACGAGGGCGCCCTGAAGCACGCTCCAGCAAACCAGCGCCCACGAGAACAGCTCGGAATCGGCCCGTCTCGGCGGACGCGTCATCGCATCGTGCTCGCCCCGCTCCGCCTCGAACACCAGCGAGCAGACGGGGTCGATGATCAGCTCCAGAAACGCGATGTGCACGGGACTGAAGATCAACGGCAGTCCGAACACCAGCGGCAACAGCGCAAGTCCGGCGATCGGGACATGAACGGCGAAGATGAACGCCATCGCCTTGCGCAGATTGTCGTAGATGCGGCGGCCCAGACGAATGGCCGACACGATCGAACCGAAATCGTCGTCGAGCAGGACGATCGACGAGGCCTCTCGCGCGACGTCGGTGCCGCGCCCACCCATCGCGATGCCGATGTGAGCGGCCTTGAGCGAAGGCGCGTCATTGACGCCGTCCCCGGTCATCGCCACGATCTCGCCGTTGAGCTTCATCGCCTGGACGATGCGCAGCTTCTGCTCCGGCAGCACCCGGGCGAACACGTGCACGTGCTTGACGCGTTCCGCCAGCGACGCATCGTCCGCCAGCCTCACCTGATCGCCGGTCATGACGTCATGGACGTCGAGCCCGGCCTCGCTCGCAATGGCAACTGCCGTTGCCGGATAATCGCCGGTGATCATGACGACACGGATTCCCGCCGCGCGGCATTCGCGAACCGCCTCGACGACATGGGGCCGCAGAGGATCGGCAAGCCCGACCAGGCCGACAAAGCGAAACGTGAAAGCCTGCTGCGACGTCGGGAGTGAGGCGTCATCGCAGGCGGCGACCGCCATCCCCAGCACACGAAGCCCGTCCTTCGCCATCGCTCCGACGGCAGCCTGTGTCGACTCCTGGTCAGCAGCGCTCATCCTGCACAGCCGCGCAATCGCCTCGGGCGCCCCCTTGGCGCATACGATCAGGTCCTCTCGGCCGGCGGTCCGCCAGACCTGCGTCATCGCCAGCAGTTCGGGGCGCAGACCGTAGGTACGCTCCAGCGTCCGGCCGCCATCCAGCGCGTCGCCGTCCCGCAAGGCATGACGCGCGAACAGGTGCAGAGCCTTCTCCATCGGGTCGAACGGTTCCTGGGAGCTCGCCAAGGCGCCACAGCGTACCAACTCGACGAATTCGGGCCTCGCATCATCGTGGCCGGCCGCCGCCGGACGCATGCGCGCCCCATCGGGCAGCCGCAGCTCCGCGACCGACATCTGGTTCTGCGTCAGTGTTCCGGTCTTGTCGGTGCACAGGACCGTCGCAGAACCGAGCACCTCGATGGCAGCGGCGCGCCGCGTCAGGACGCGGGCCTGCGAAATCCGCCATGCTCCCATCGCCATGAAGACCGTGAGCACGACGCCGAACTCCTCCGGCAGCATCGCCATGCCGATGGCGATGCCTGCGAGCAGCGCTTGCAGCCAATCCCCACGCAAGACGCCGTAGAGCGCGACGGCGGCCAGGCTGACCACCGCGCCGCCGAGAAAACAGAGCCGCACCAGTCTTGCAGTCTGCTGCTGAAGCCGGGGCGGCTCGGCCTTTAAGCCGCGAAGCGACAGCCCGATCTTCCCGATCTCGCTGCGCGGGCCGGTGGCCTCGACCAGTGCCAGCCCCTCACCGCGCACGACGAGCGCGCCGGAATACACGAAGGCCTGATCCTCGCCGCCGGGCCGGTGATCGGCTGATGCGGCCTTGTCGCCGACCCGCTTGCGGACGGGCACCGACTCGCCGGTCAGCAGCGACTCGTCGATTTGCAGATCGCGCGCGTCCACCAGCGCGGCGTCGGCCGGAATCCGGTCGCCTTCACCGAGGACGAGCAGATCGCCGCGCACGACCTCGCGGCCCGGAATGCGCCGGCGTTCGCCGTCCCGCACCACCAGCGCGCGAGGGCTGGTCAGATCGCGCAAGGCGTCCAGCACCCGCTCGGTCCGGGTCTCCTGCACCACCGTGATCACGATGGACATCGCGCCGAATGCCAGGAGGATCAGCGCTTCCCTGAGGTCGCCGAGCACGAGGTAGACCAGCCCGCCACAAAGCAGCAGCATGAGCATCGGCTCGCGCAGCACGTCGATGACGATGCGCATGGGGCTGCGTCGTTCGGGCCGGGGCAATTCGTTGGCGCCGTCCTCTTCCAGCCGCGCCCGGGCCTCGGCCTCGCTCAGCCCGGCAGGTCTTGCGCCGTTCGTGCCGCTCACGTCTTCCGCCGCAGGCTCCAGAGACTCCCCGCGAGCAGGACGCCGGTCACCAGCAGCATGGCGACGAAGGTCTGGATGATGGTGAAGTTCAGGGCATCACGCGCAACGAACAGCGCGGTGATGGCCCCGGCAAGGATAAAGAGGACGCGAAGGATCAGGCTCATCGTCAGGTCTCCCGGTTGGCATGACCGGAGCCACCTCGCCCCCCGCCATCGGGCGCAATGCCGGTTCACCTATCATGTACGGACGACCGTAGCGGGCCACGCCGGCGACGATTTGCGGCATATCAAATGCCCGCATGCCAGGAGGCGGCGGAATTCGGATCGAGCTGAATGTTGCGCGTCGCCTCGTCCGCCTCAGGCCGGTTCGACCGCGAGCGTGATCGATATCGTCATGCAGGGAGAGCCTTCCTTGCGGACGTCCACGACGACCTGATGCGCGCTGCCGGCGACGAAGGCGTCACGGGCGATGGACGCGCCGGTAAGCACCGCTTCCTTGCGCGCGCCTTCCACATTGACGAAATCCTGTCCGTGCTCGTCGGGGATGAAGCGGCCGTTCTCGTGGATGTCAAAATGGAATCGCGGCATCTGCGGCTCAAAGTGTTGGCGACTGATGCAAATAACGATCGTCGAAATCGGCCAGTTCCAGAAATTTGCGTTCATCGAGCACGGTGACGCGACCGCGGTGAAACTCGAGGATTCCCTCCTGTCGCAATTGCTTGATGACGCGATTGGCGTGGACCGCGGTGATCCCGAGGGCTTCGCCGATCTGCTCCTGTGTCATCGGCATCTCGAAATGGTCGCCGTCGACGCGTCCGATGATCCTGAGACGCTCGCGCAATTCGATCATGACATGGGCGAGCCGCGAGGGCGCGGGACGCTGGCCGACATTGACGATCCACTCGCGAAACATCGCGGCATCTATCAGCGTGTCGCGCCAGAACATCTCCGCGATATTCGGGGCGCGCCGATGCAGCTTCTGCAGCGTCTCGTGGCTGATGAAGCCCAGCGTCGAAGGCGTCAGGGTCGACAATTCATGGTCCATCACGTGCAGGAACAGGCTCATCAGATCCGGAATTTCGCCTGGAATGTGAATGGAGAGGATCTGCCGCTTGCCGTTCGCAATCGTCTTGGAGCGCACGCAGAAGCCATCCGCGATCAGACAGCAATCGGTCGCACGCTCGCCGTCACGCACCACCGGCATCTCGGCGGGGAACTGCCGCACCGAGATCGGGAGGGCCTCGATCTCCTTGATGTCGTCTTCCGAGATATTGGAGGTCAGGCGCAGGCGCCTGACCAGCGCCGCGCGGATCGCATCGCCGGTCACCTAATAACTCCCGATTGCTCATGGAACTCGTGACGCCGCAGCGCCCGCAATGGAAACCCGCAATCGGCTTGCCGGGTTCCAACAAAAGTTAAGGACGCGGGTCGCGTCCGCATGGTTGGTTTCGTGCTGGAAAGGCCAAGCCATGACCAAGAAACGCAACCGTACGCGCCCCGCCCTGTCACTTCAGGAGCGCCTGAACAAGTTCACCCAGGAGGCCCGCGCCGCCGCCAGGAAGCTGCCGGCCGGCGCCGAGCGCCACACGCTGCTGCAGAAGGCCCGCGACGGCGAAGCCGCCGCGGAGATCGAACGGCTGCTATCGTCGCCCGGTCCGCAAAGCACGAAGTGATCCGCGTTGCCCGGCGGCCGTGGAGCGCCGTGCCGTCAGTGCTTCGCCATCAACTCGAGTGCCGGAGCGAAGCGCTCGGAAAACGTCAACGCCTTGGCGTGATGGACAGCGGCAAACGACGCCGAGATCCCTGCCGAGGCGACCGCGAGCAAGGCAATTACGAAAACCAGACGGCGCATGTTGGCCTCCTGTGTGAGCTCGACTACCCCATAGAGATGGGATCGCTCTGTTTCAGGACGGTGTCGTGCGAACAGAAAACGGCTTCGCTCAAGAGGCTGTGATCAGATCCTGGTGTCGGGCCGCGGCCGTCATACACTCATAATAGTCGCTGCCGTCTTGCGGCGGGTGCGAGCCG